>USJJ01000204.1 GCA_900554995.1 uncultured Ruminococcus sp.
AACTCAAACGGGAAATCCGAGCTGACGGAGAAGCCGTTGCCGTCCTTATCCGTTATTTCAAACGAGCGTACATCGGTTCTGTTGCCGTTCTCCTGCGGACGCATATAGCGATGAGAAAATTCGTCGATACCGCTTTCAAACCGTGCAATTCTCTGACCCGTTTTTCTGTCACAATACGCCTCTTCAGGTCCTCTTCCGTACCATTTAATGTTTTTAAAATCCTTGCTTATTCCGAGCCTCACGCCCGCCCTGAGCATAGGAAGAATCGGACTGCTCATATTCTGACCGATGTTCACACTGCCGTCGCTGTTGACAATTATATCGGTTTCAACGTGACCCGCAAACGGTGCAAACCAATGAATATTCACTATGCACGAGCTGCCGAACGGGAAGATAACAAAGCTCTTAACAGTGACCGCACGGCTTGTGATGTCCCAGAGATAGAGCGGATTGAGCCGCTTGAACATTGGTGCAAAATTGAAATAATTTGTGTCGTTATCCGTAAGCGGACGGAAGAAGTTCGGTCTTAGAGAAAGAGAATTGTCAAGAATGTTTCCTTTGCCGAAGTCTATACCGTACAGTTTTTTATTCTTGAAGGTAACAGTCGTTGAGCCGGTAACTATCCTGTGCACACTGCCATTTGAGAGAACCTTTACCATGCCCTTTCTCGGCTCGGATTTTGCTTTTTCATTACTGAGGGTAAACTGGCTAAAACTGATCTCGTCGTCGGCCTTGCGCCACTCGTTCGCTGTTTTATATCTGTAAGAAAGCGTGAGGATATACTCGCCCGTTTTAAAATCGGCGGAATAGGGAATTGTTACCGTTTTTGCCGTCTGCGGAGCGATTCCGTCAAGTGAAATCTTTCCGTTCTCGGTCGGCACGCCGTCCCTTGTCACCGTCCACTCAAGATAGCAGTAATCCAGCGGAACAAAATAGTTTTTATTCTTTATCTTAACTCTTTTTCTTTCAACGTCGAGTTCCTCTGCCGAGATGTTTGAATAGACCTGCTTAACCTCGTAATATGCGGGGTGCGGGGTTCGGTCGGCGGCAATTATACCGTTGGCGCAGAAATAGAAGCTCGACCAGCCTTCATTGAAATCTCCGCCGTAAAGCCATTTGCCGTCCTTGTGTATCGCCTGATCGACAAAGTCCCAGATAAAGCCTCCCGTCATATGATCGTATTTTTCAAAGTCATCGACATATTCTTTAAAATTGCCGAGGCTGTTTTCCATACTGTGCGCATACTCGCAGTAGATAACGGGATGATCGTCAAACGCAGATTTCGGTACATCCTTGTTGTCGGCGGCAAGAGCGTTTGCGATATTGTCAAACAGGGTTGCCGTGATTGCCTCTTTATGAACGAGCTTGTCAACTACATTTTCCATCGGGTACATTCGGCTGATGAAATCGGACTTTGTGAGATCGAAATCGCCCTCGTAATGTATCGGATAAAGGTCACAAAGCTTCAAAATCGCCTTTTTCATCTCGGCAAAGTTTGTGCCGTCGCCCGCCTCGTTACCGAGAGACCAGAAGCAGATACAAGCGTGGCTTCTGTCCCTGAGCACCATCATCTCCGCTCGGTCAATGACCGCCGAGGTCCAGAGCGGATTGTCGCCGGGCACATTCTTTCTGCGGACGCCGTGGCTCTCCACATCGCACTCATCCATTACATAGAATCCGAGCTCATCGCAAAGCTCATAGAAAAACGGATCATCGGGATAGTGACTGGTTCTTATTGCGTTGATATTCGCCTGTTTCATGAGGTAAAGATCCTGATAGTATCTCTCCCTCGGCACAGCCCAGCCGTGGTCCGGATCATAATCGTGGCGGTTTACGCCCTTGATGATAACCTTTTGTCCGTTAACGTAATAGACGTTGCCCTTTATCTCAACACGTTTAAAACCGATTCTGATTTCTTTCTTCACCGTACAGCGGCTGCCCTCATAGAGCTTGACGGTCAAAGTATAAAGCTCGGGCGTTTCGGCACTCCATTTTCGGCATTTTTCGACAATACGGTTTATTTCAAGCTCGCCGCTTGCCTTGCCCCTGAAAATTTCTTTTTTGTCGAGGTCAACACAGCACGTTACCTCTTTGCTTGTGCTGAATTTAAGCGTCAGATCAAGTATTCCGTCGGCATAGCCGTCATCAAGAGTTGTTCTTGCATAGATATCCTCAACCGTGGTTTCAGGCTCGGCAACAAGGTATACTTCACGGTAAATTCCCGAGAACTGCCACATATCCTGATTTTCAAGATAGGTTGCGTCACTGAAGCGCATAAGCTTTGCGGCAAGAGTGTTTTCGCCCTCGCATATCATATCCGTTATGTCAAACTCGGCGGGGGTCATCGAACCCTGCGAATAGCCGACATATTTGCCGTTTACATAGACATAAAGTGCGGATTTCGCCGCACCGAAATGCAGAATTATTCTTCTGCCGTCAAAGCTCTCGGGCAGAGTGAATTTACGGCGGTAAAAGCCGATTTCGTTTTTTTCGTGGCTGATCTTCGGAATCTGCGATTCGACAGTCGATACCTGCGGCGGCATTGACGAGCAGAGATAAATCGGCTTGCCGTAGCCTTGCATCTGCCAGACCGACGGAACTCTCACGCTGTCCCACTCGCCGTCATTGAAGTCGGGATGAAAGAAATTTTTCGGCTGACCGTCAATTCCTGTCTGCCACTTAAATTTCCACTCGCCGTTCAGCGACATCTTGTATTTTGACTCGCCGTAGACAACCTTGTCCCCGGCGCCGTATGGCAGAGCAAGGTTGTGTCCGTTGAGCTTGTTCTCGCGGAAAAATAATGGATTTTCCCATTTATGAAGCGGTTTTTTCAAAGAAATCAACTCCTATCTATACTGATTATATCTGTACTTATGCTTCAAGTCAAATAAAATCAAATTATTTTTTGTCAAAATCTGCTTAAAATACAAAGTGTATATAAAAAAATAAAAATTTGCACAAATATTATTGTAAAAAATTGTTTGAGGTATTATAATGAATCGAATAATGCAATTTTTGAGGTGTTGGTGTTGAAAAAAATCGGTTTTGATAACGAAAAATATGTCAAGATGCAATCCGAGCATATCAAGGAGAGAATCAGCAAGTTCGGCGGCAAGCTCTATCTTGAGTTCGGCGGCAAGCTCTTTGACGACTATCACGCATCGAGAGTTCTCCCGGGCTTTGCTCCCGACAGCAAGGTGAAAATGCTTTTACAGCTTAAGGATCAGGCGGAGATCGTTATTGTCGTTAACGCATCGGATATTGAAAAAAACAAGATCAGAGGAGACCTCGGTATCACCTACGATCTGGATGTTCTCAGACTTATTGACGCATTCAGAGGTATAGGGCTTCTTGT
>USJJ01000205.1 GCA_900554995.1 uncultured Ruminococcus sp.
AGTATTTTTGCTGAGCGTGTTCCTCTTGCACTGATAATCCGCATAAACACAGCCGTACTTGGTGTACGATCCGTAATAGTTATTGGTAAGATAAAAGTCGTTGTCCTTGTGCTGAACAATCGGAGTGTTTATGCTCGTTCCGGGAATGTAGAGCCAGCCGACAGTCTCCTTGTTCTGTGCATAGAGCCTTGCGAGCTTTTGCTGTATTCCGGCGGGATAGGTGACGTTATTGTACTTCGGCACCATCTTTGTGTATACATTCTGCGAGCTTTCACCGTCCGATCTGCCGACTCCCGAGGAAAGCGAGTTAACAACGTTAAATGCAGCGAGAGCGGTAGATGATACGATCGCAATTATAAGAATTGCACTTATAAGAGTGAAAATGCTTTTCTTCGACTTTTTTTCTTTTTTTGCTTCGGCTTTTTCTGTTATGACGGGTTCGGTCATAACGTGCTCTTCCGCTTTTTTCTGAATCGGTTTTGTCGGGAGAGAGTCAAGCGAGTCAAAGTCGGGAAAGGAATTAAACACATTTCCGCCGTAGCTCACATTGTATTTCTTTTTATCTTTATTTTCAGCCATATCGCTCATCCTTAAAGTTTGTTGTCAATATAAAGTCTTATCATATTGAGCGCATTCGATGCGCCGACATATCTGTTATAGCTTCGATCCTTGCGTGAGGTTCTGAGCTCCTTAACCCAAACGTTATCTTTATCCGCAAGACCGATATAAATCAATCCGACGGGCTTGTTTGTGGAGTCGCTCTCGGGACCGGCGATTCCTGTTATCGAAACCGCAATATCCGCTCCGCTGACTCTGAGCGCACCCTGAGCCATTTGTTTTGCAACAGGTTCGCTGACTGCTCCGTATCGTTCAAGGTCGTCCTCACTGACGCCCAAAACCTTGTGCTTTATTTCGTTCGCATAGGAAACTATTCCACAGCCAAAGATTTCCGATGCGCCCGATATATCGGTTATTCTCTTCGCAATAAGACCGCCTGTGCAGGATTCCGCCGTTGCAACCTTCAGATGCTTTTCCTTGAGCATCCTTACAACTGCCTCTTCAATGCAGGTATAGTCAACGCCGTAAACGTAACCCGAAAGCCTTTTCCTAATTTCATCTATGATCGGCTTGCAGAGTTTTTCGGCGTCCTTATTCGTCTTTGCCATTGCAGTAACCCTCAGAAGAGCCTCTCCGTCCTTGGCATAAGGGGCAACGGTTGGATTTTCATTGTCAAAAAGATCGCTGACCTTTTCAGCCATTGATGATTCGCCGATTCCGAAAGTTCTGATGTTATGCGAAACAATTATTCTGTCGGAGAACTGCATAAGGTAGGGCAGCGCGCAATTCTGAAACATCGGCTTGAGCTCTCTCGGCGGACCGGGAAGAACGAGGATATGAATGCCGTCCTTTTCAATCGCCATACCGGGAGCAGTCCCGTTATCATTCGGGAAAATAACACAGTCTTTCGGCAGCATAGCCTGCTTGAGGTTGCTCTGTGCCATTTCCATACCTTTTGCGCTGAAATAGGATTTTATTTTTTCTGCCGTCGGCTCGTGCAGGACCATCTCCTTGCCGAAAAATTCACAGCATACCTCTTTTGTAAGATCATCGGGAGTGGGACCGAGACCGCCCGAGAGAATGATTATATCGCTTCTCTTCGCCGCCTCGTCAAGCTGACTGAGCAGTCGTTCTCTGTTGTCACCGACCGTGCTCTGATGAATTACGCTGATGCCGAGCTTTGCAAGCTCAATGCTGAGATACTGTGCGTCGGTATTGAGTATGTCGCCCAAAAGTATTTCCGTGCCGACGCTGATAAGTTCGCAAACTGCCAATTTACTCACCTGTGATTCTGATAAATTTAATGTTATTTATTGCCTCTTCAACAAGGCCCTCAACGTCAAGAACGCTTTCTGCCTCCTCAACGTACTTAAGCTGGGGACGGGTTCTCGGATGCTTCGGTGTGAATACCGTACAGCAGTCCTCATAGGGGAGAATAGAAGTTTCAAATGTGCCGATAAAACGGGCACGCTCAATGACTTCATCCTTGTCCATTCCGATAAGCGGACGGAAAACGGGAAGTTCTTCAACAACAGCCTCGGTACAGCCGATTGCCTGCATTGTCTGGCTTGCAACCTGTCCTACGCTTTCGCCTGTGATGAGCGCTCCGCAGTCATTTTTCTTGGCGATTCTTTCACTGCACCTCATCATAAAGCGACGCATTATAATTGTAAAAAGCTCCTCCGGACACTTGTCCTTGATTTCTTCCTGAATATGGGTGAACGGAACAATGTGAAGAGGAATTTCTCCGCTGTATTTTGCAACCTGTTTAAGCAGTGAGCAGACCTTCATCTCTGCACGTTGTGAGGTGTAGGGAGGGGAGGCAAAGTGAACTCCGCAAAGACTGAGACCGCGCCTTGACATCATCCATGCGGCAACGGGACTGTCAATTCCGCCCGAGATCAGGATAGCGGCTTGTCCTGCCGTGCCGACAGGCATACCGCCTGCGCCCTTGGTCTGATTACCGTGAATGAATGCATAATTGTCTCTGATCTCAACATTGACGATAAGATCGGGATTGTGCACATCAACGGTGAGATGCGGAAACGCATCAAGTATTTTTTCGCCCAACGTCATACATATTGCAGGTGAGTTAAGCGGGAATTTTTTATCGGAACGCTTTGCGTTAACCTTGAAGGTCTTTGCAAACGTCAGATCGTCTCTGAGGTATTCGCAGGCGGCTGGAATTATAACATCCATATTTTTTTCAACTGCCGCACATCTGGAAATTCCGGCAATTCCGAAGATTTTTTTGATCCTTCTGAACGCTTCGTCGAGATCGACATTTTCATCGATCGGCTCAACGGCAATCGTTGACTGCGACGAAACATATCGGATTTTTCCGAGATCGTGAAGTCTGAACTTCATATTTTTAATTAGCTGATTTTCAAAGGTGTGGCGATTGAGACCCTTGAGGGCAAGCTCGCCGTTTTTCAGCAGTATTATTTCTTTCATTTTATAAACCTCATTTTTCGGTAAACCACGTTTGATTTACTTTAATCTCCTCATTGTCTGACGGGCGGATGCGATACCGCCGATCAGATAGTCTATTTCTTCCTTGGTTGTGAACACGGACGTGCTGATTCTCAGTGCCGTGCCGATAACGTCCTCGCTGAGATTCATCGCCTTGAGCACCCTGCTTTTGTGTCCCTTCGAGCAAGCCGATCCGCTGGAAATATATATTCCCATTCCGGACAGGTAGTTGAGCATAACCTCCGACGGAATTCCCTCAACGGAAATATTAGTGA
>USJJ01000206.1 GCA_900554995.1 uncultured Ruminococcus sp.
ATTCTTTTGGGTGCTCCCGGCGCGGGAAAAGGCACCCAGGCTGAGATAATCTCAAAAAAATACGCTATTCCCTCAATTTCTACGGGCAACATGATCCGTGAGGCGATCGCGGCGGGAACCGAAATGGGCAGAAACGCAAAGGATATGGCAATACTCGACGCATCACAGCGTATTACCGAGTGTGTTTGCAGGATTGTTAAATAAAGGCTTTTAAAAAATCCGCGGTGCGCCGCACTCCGCCCTGCGATTAACACTTTTCGGAAAGCATCATAAACTGAGAACAGATTGATAATTTCCGAAAGGGTGCGGTATATGGGACGCTTTGTTATTGAGGGCGGAAGAAAACTCGGCGGCAGAATGCGTGTTCAGGGTGCAAAGAACAGCGCACTCCCGATTCTTGCCGCAACGGTGGCGGTCGGCAGACCGTGCGTTATACATAACTGTCCGTCGCTTACCGATATTGATTCAACGCTCGGAATTTTAAAGGCTCTCGGCTGTGAGGTGCACAGGAGCGGAGACTCTGTTTCGGTTGACTCAAGCCGAATGACTCTTACCGATATTCCCGACGATTTGATGAGGGAAATGCGCTCGTCGATTATTTTCCTCGGCGCATTGATTTCACGCACGGGAGAGGCACGTCTATGTGCTCCCGGCGGTTGTGATATCGGAATGAGACCGATTGATCTGCACCTTTTTGCAATGGAAAAGCTCGGTGTCGTTCTTTCCGAGGAATACGGACACATAAGCTGTAAATGTGCAAGAACCAAGGGAGCAAAAATAACGCTTTCATTCCCGAGCGTCGGCGCAACGGAGAATATAATCCTTGCGTCACTCAGATGTACGGGCACAACTACGATAATAAATGCGGCAAGGGAGCCCGAAGTGGTTGATCTTGCAAGATTTCTCAATTCCTGCGGTGCGAGAATAAGCGGAGCGGGGGAGAGCACGGTTTATATTGAGGGCGTGGAGCGATTCCACTCAAGCCGGTATACCGTTATGCCTGACAGAATTGCCGCCTGCACTTATATGGCTGCGGCGGCGGTGACAGGTTCGGATATTTTGCTTGACGACATTGTGCCGTCACACCTTGCGTCGGTTATGCAGTGCTTTGAAATGAGCGGATGCAAAATCACATCATCGCAGAACAGACTGAGAATTATATCACAGGGACGTTTGAAACCGATGGGTACGGTGAGGACAATGCCTTACCCCGGCTTCCCGACGGATTGCCAGTCGCTTATTATGACTATGGCGAGTGTTGCGGACGGAACAACCGTTATCTGCGAAAATATCTTTGAAAACCGTTTTCGGCTTGCGGGCGAGCTGAACCGTATGGGAGCCGCCGTAAGCGTTCACGATAAAATCGCCGTTGTCAACGGAATCCGAAGGTTACAGGGCGCAACGGTCTGCGCACACGATCTCAGGGCTGGTGCGGCACTTACGGTTGCGGGTCTCTGCGCCGAGGGTACGACAACGGTTGAAAACATACATTTTATTGACAGGGGATATGAGTCCCTTGAAAAAAGTCTTAATTATATCGGAGCAAGAATAAAAAGGATTGACTGAAAAATGAAAAAGCTGACGGCAAGACAGGTTGCGGAGATGAGCCCCGAGACCAGAGAACGCTATGAAAGAAAACTGAAAAAGGTAAAGCGTAACCGCAGAATTCTCACGGGAATTATTGCGGTTGTTGCCGCTGCGGCAGTGTTTGCGGTATTGTCCGTCACGGTGCTCTTCAATATAACCGAGATAAAGGTTGCGGCGGCGGGAAAACATTACAAAGCCGAGCAGATAATTGATATGGCAGGCGTCGAGGTCGGCGACAATATGGTGCTGGCCGATTGGAACAGAGTCCGTGAAAGAGTTCAGCAGAAGCTCCCGTACGTCCGCACCCTTGAAATTAAGAAAACTCTCGGCGGCAAGGTAACCTTTACCGTCAAGGACGATACGGCGGCAATGCTTTTCAAGACGGCGAACGGCTATGCGATTGCGGATTCGGACGGCAAGGTTCTTGAAATTTTCGGTAAAAAGCCTCAGAACAGCGGTCTCACCCTTCTGACCGTAAAAAACAGCCTCAATGCAAAGCCGGGAGAAATCGTGGGATTCGCCGACGACTCCGAAAAGGCGCTCTATGACAATATCCGCAGTGCAATCGACGAGGCGGGGATAAAGGGAATAACGGGAATTGATATTTCCGATCCGAAAAATATCTATCTTGAATATCAGAGCAGATACCGCCTCTATATGGGCGACAGCACAGACCTTGCCTATAAGCTGAAAGAGGCAAAAAAGGTCATTGCCAGGGAGGATGAAACCGATCCCAAGCAGATCGGAGAAATCAATCTTTCGATAACGAAAAAGGTTTATGTTGAGCCGCTTGAAACGCTCGAGAAAACGACTGCCGCTCCGAAAAAAGAGGTCACGACCGTTCCCGAAACAACGGCGGTGACAGAGCCGGAAACGGAGCCCGAGGACACGCAGCCGGAGGATGAAACCGAGCCGGAGGAAGAGGAAACGACAATTGACGATATTTCCGAGGATGAATAATTAAAAAAATCAAAAAAATTATCTCTTTTCGTGATATTAGTCTTGAAATTGATAAAAAAGTATGATATCATAACTATTGTTTAAAAACTCGGAGTATAATATGACTTATAAAACGGAGGTTATAAAAAATGGCATTTGAAATTGATAACGATTTCGAGAGCACCGTTCAGATCAAGGTTATAGGCGTCGGCGGCGGCGGCGGAAACGCAGTCAACACAATGATCGCTCAGGGTATGCAGGGTGCTGAGTTTATCGTAGTAAACACGGACAAGCAGGTTCTTGTTCATTCCAATGCAACTCATAAGATCCCGATCGGAGAGAAAATAACGAAGGGACACGGAGCCGGAAGTAATCCCGAGATCGGCGGACGCGCAGCGGAGGAGAGTCTTGAGGAGATCAAGAACGCAATAAGCGGCGCCGATATGGTATTCATCACCGCCGGAATGGGAGGCGGAACCGGAACGGGTGCGGCTCCCGTGGTTGCGCGTGTCGCAAGAGAGATGGGGATTCTCACGGTAGGTATCGTTACCAAGCCGTTCGCATTCGAAGGAAAGCGCCGAATGGATCAGGCTGAACTCGGTATTTCCGCACTCAGCGAATTTGTCGATTCTCTCGTTATTATTCCGAACGAGAGACTGAAACAGGTTTCCGAATCGAGAATAACCCTTCTCAATGCATTTGAGATTTCCGATGATGTGCTCCGTCACGGTGTACAGAGCATTTCCGAGCTTATCAACGTACCCGGGTTCGT
>USJJ01000207.1 GCA_900554995.1 uncultured Ruminococcus sp.
AACGGCTGAAGTTGAATAGCTGAGAAAAATGACAGCAAAAAACCGCCCGAACCTGATGTTCGAGCGGTTTTTTGCTTATATCAATCCGCATTAACGAGCCATTCATGCTCCTTGGAGTAAAGACGGGTTGTCTTATACCACGGATCGCCGTCAATGTGACGAATCATCCATACGTAATACATTGTATAACCCGGAGCAGTAACCTGCTCGTGATCGTTGCCGTCGGTGATTGTGCAGTATGCACCGTCCGTGCTCTTGAAAACATCGTCTCCGTTAAAGCAAGCGCCGAAGCCCTGCGGCGGATCAAACTGATAGTAATAAACCTCCGGCTGCGGATGATGATGCGGCGGATAGCTCGACCATCTGCCGGGCTGATTGAACACCTCGCCCATTACCATATTTGAGTACGGCGCATTGTCATAGTCAAACATTGTGGAGCAGATACGGTAGCCGGTGCCCTCCCACTGACCTTTTCCGAAATGCTGATAAAGACAGTCCTCGGGCTTATAGAATACAGGTTCAAACTCCCGTTCGTTGTCAGTCTGCTGAACAATGAACTCGCTGTCTTCAAATGCCTCAACGGAAATCTTTATCCCACGGCACACGTGCAGGCAATACGGCGTCTTTTCAAACGGATTTTTGCGTTTCATATTCTCTGTTCTGTCGTTCCAGCTTATATTCATATTTCCTTTAAGAATAAGAACAGCAGTTTCATTCTCGGGGCTGAAAATTTCATATGTCTCCCCTTTTGCAAGTTTTTTTATCCAAATGTTCATATTCATCTCGGCATTTTTGCCGTTCATTTCGCAGAGAATTTTTTCATTATTTTCGTTGAATACAGGATTTTCAAGCATCGGTATTCCTCCCTCGGAAATTGTAATTTTCACATATATTGTAACATTATAAAATTGTAAATTCAAGACCCGAAACAAAGAATGTTTAATCTTTCTTTTACCGCTTGACATTGCAAAAAAACGGTAATATAATTGTTAATTATCAGCACAAGAAGGTGTTTTTATGATCATTGACGCACACTGCCACATATATCCGGACAAAATTGCCGATAAAGCGGCACACAGCACGGGACGGTTCTATTCACTTCCGACCACCTATGACGGAAAGGTCTCTACCCTGCTTGAAAAAGGCAAGGAAGCCGGAATCGACAGATTTGTCGTTCAGTCAGTTGCAACAACACCGAAACAGGTCAGTTCAATCAACCGTTTCATCGCCGACGAGGTTTCCGCACACCCGAAAACACTTTACGGTCTCGGCACACTTCATCCCGACAGTGAAAACCTTAGGGCTGACGTTGAGGAGCTTGTTTCTCTCGGTCTCGGCGGTGTTAAGCTGCATCCGGACATTCAGCAGTTTAAGCTCGACGATTACAGATGCCTTAAAATATACGAGCTTTGCGAGGAATTTAATCTTCCTGTTCTGCTGCACACGGGAGACAGCAGATATGACTACTCAAATCCTAACAGACTGATACCTATCCTCAATATATACGACAAAATGGTTGTCGTCGGCGCACACTTCGGCGGCTGGTCGATGTGGGAGAAAGCATCTCATCTGCTCGCTGATCAAAAGAATTTCTACGTTGACTGTTCATCGGCTTTCTATGCGCTTTCCGATGATAAAATCCGTGAGATAATTGCACGCTACGGTGTTGACCGTGTGCTTTTCGGAACCGACTACCCGATGTGGAACGTTGATACCGAAGTTAAGCGCTTTATGTCACTCGGATACGGTAAAGAGGACGCAGACAAAATATTATATAAAAATGCCGTTAAGGTTTACGGACTTGAACTATAAAAATAGGGCTGTTGCTTAAATGCAACAGCCCTATTTTTCCGAAAAAACCGCCGTATCGGTATGACACGGCGGCGGTGATTACCCGATTCTATTGTCAGGCAACAAAGCTGTAAATCTCCGCTCTTCTCTGCTGTTCCTCTCTCCGACGGCGAGCCTGCTGAGCGGCACGCTTTCTTGCAATCGCCTTTTTACGCTTACGAAGATAGATTTTCTTAGCGATCAAACGGATCACCTTCTCCTCAAAGTCAATAAACTTCTGCTCGTGCAGAACACCGAATATTACAAAAATGACTGCTGCTATCTCAAGTATTGTTCTTATTGCAAGTGCTGTTGTCATAATTAAAACCTCCTGAATTTTACCGAACGTTTTCCGAACGTTTGTTCTTTACGAGTTCTATTATACCAGGTTTTTTGAATTTGTCAACACATTTGTTCGATTATTTTTGTTTTTTCAGTCCTACTGTATGGACTTTACACCCTGTTTTTTGAATTTTCTATCAAAATCTCATTATCAAGCGACCCATCGGCAAAAAATTCGCTTATATTTTCGAGTGTTGTTGATGCGATGTTCGCCAGTGCCTCCCCTGTCAGAAAACCCTGATGCGATGTTACAATAACGTTCGGCAAGCAGATCAGCCTCGTCAAAATATCATCCTTAACAATTGTTGAAGAGTTGTCCTCATAAAACAGATCCGACTCCTCCTCATAAACGTCAAGACAAGCTCCGCCGATTTTTTCGTTGAGTAAGCCATAAAGAAGAGCCTCGCTGTCAATTAACGCACCACGTGACGTATTGACAATAAAAACACCCTTTTTCATTTTATCAATATTTTTCGCATTTATCAGATGTCTTGTTGATCCGTTAAGCGGACAGTGAAGCGATATAACATCAGATCGGCTCAGCAATGTATCAATATCTACATATTCCACCCATTCATTATTCGGGAAAAGATCATAAGCGATTATCTTCATACCGAATCCACAGCAAATGTCAATGAACGCCGCACCGATTTTACCTGTTCCGATAACCCCGACGGTCTTTCCGTGAAGATCAAAGCCCGTCAATCCGTTCAGGCTGAAGTTAAAATCTCTTGTGCGTAAAAATGCTTTATGGATTCTGCGATTTAATGTCAAAAGCAAAGCCATTGCGTGTTCGGCGACGGCATAGGGCGAGTACGAAGGCACTCTGACAATCGGAATTTTGCCGTCCGCATACCTCACGTCAACATTATTATATCCTGCACAGCGCATTGCAATGAGCTTCACTCCGAGCTTATGCAATGCATCAATTGCAGGCGCCGACACGTCGTCATTGACAAAAGCACAAACAGCGTCCGACCCTTCGGCGAGCTTTGCGGTTCGTGCGCTGAGTTTCGTCTCAAAATAGTTTATTGTGAAGCCGTATTGCTCATTAATAAGATTAAAGAATGGGCAGGAAATGACCCGGCCAAAGCC
>USJJ01000208.1 GCA_900554995.1 uncultured Ruminococcus sp.
TCCTGCAGGGACACCCGGATATGAAGCATATCCCGGGCGTGGATATGTCCTCCGGCTCGCTGGGGCAGGGTATCTCTGCCGCCTGCGGCATGGCGCTTGCCGCCCGGCTGAACGGCAGCGGGTACCGGGTTTATACCCTGATCGGGGACGGCGAGAGCGAGGAGGGCGAGGTCTGGGAGGCGCTGATGTTCGCCGCCCGCTATAACCTGGATAACCTGTGCGTGGTCATCGACTACAACGGACTGCAGATAGACGGTCCCATAGACCGCATCCTGGCGCCCGCGCCCTACGAGAAGAAGCTGGAGGGCTTCGGCGCACACGTGGTCACCATGGACGCGCACGACTTTGACTCCATCCGGCGCGCCTTTGACGAGGCAAAGACCGTCCCGGGCAAGCCGACCGTCATCATCGCGCACTCGGTCAAGGGCAAGGGCGTCTCCTTCATGGAGAATCAGGTCAAGTGGCACGGCTCCGCCCCGAATGACGAGCAGTACGAGCAGGCAATGAGCGAGCTTAAAGCAAAACTTGCGGAATTGGAGGCGTAAAGATATGGCAGACGTAATCAAAACAGCAACAAGAGAGGCTTACGGTAAAGCTCTGGTTGAGCTCGGCGAAAAGGACGAAAGCCTTATCGTTATGGACGCCGACCTTGCGGCAGCAACAAAGACCGGTATGTTTAAGAAAGCATTCCCCGAGAGATTCTTTGACGCAGGTATTGCAGAGTGCAATATGGTTGGCGTAGCGGCAGGTCTTGCAACAACAGGTCATACTGTTTTCGCAAGTTCATTTGCAATGTTTCTTGCAGGCCGTGCTTTTGAGCAGGTAAGAAACACAATCGGTTATCCACACCTCAATGTTAAGCTCGGCGCAACTCACGCAGGTATTTCCGTCGGCGAGGACGGCGCAAGCCATCAGTGCTGTGAGGATATCGCCCTTATGAGAACAATTCCGGGTATGACAATCATCAACCCGGCTGACGATGTTGAGGCACGTGCGGCTGTTTTCGCCGCTGCCGAGTATGAGGGACCGGTTTATCTCCGCTTCGGCAGACTCGCAGTTCCGCGCTTCATCAATGACCGTCCGGATTATAAGTTTGAGATCGGCAAGGGCATCGAGCTTGCAGAGGGCAGCGACGTAACGATCGTTGCAACGGGTCTTATGGTAAATGAGGCTATGATCGCAAAGGATATGCTTAAGGAAGAGGGCATCTCCGCAAGAGTTATCAATATCCACACAATCAAGCCGATTGACAAGGATATTATTCTCAAGGCGGCTGAGGAAACAGGCGCTATCGTTACCGCAGAGGAGCACAGCATTATCGGCGGTCTCGGTTCGGCAGTTACCGAGGTTGTCTGCGAGGGCAAGCCCGTTCCGGTTGTAAGAGTCGGTGTTGAAGATAAATTCGGCGGCTCGGGTCCGGCAGTTGAGATGCTTAAAATCTACGGACTTTGTGCATCAAACATTGTTGAAAAGGCTAAGAAAGCTATTTCAATGAAATAATTGTTTTTGAATTATTATCCCTGTTCCGCTCGTTTTCGGGCGGAACGGGAATAGGAGAAAATGATGAAAGAAAGCGACAAAATAAGACTTTCAAATGAAGAATATGATGATGACGCTCAGGCAGTTCAGCAGTCTGAGCTTTTGCCAATTTATGAAGCAATGAGTTTCTCGGGCGATATTCAGCCTCTTGACGATATTGAGGAGCCCGAGGAAATAGATGTTAACTTTGATCAAAAAAGATCCGAAAGCAGAGGATCAGACAAGAAATCAAATACAAAAAAGAAAAAAATATCCGTCAAATCGGATTTCAGAATAAAGACATTCATCGCCTGTCTTGCGCTGATAATTGTTGTCGTCGGCGGAATAACGGGAGCATATTTCGGAATTAAACGGTCGGATGTCAACGACTCGCCCGTCAGGATGGTATATAAAACGGCGGACAAAAACACAATCGTTAAACTCGCAGACGGAACGGATTACAACATCGGCGAGGCAAGGGAAATCTCCGTTTCAACAGACGGAATGTACCTTTGGTTCACGAGAAATACCTCGTCCGCAACAGGCAAATATGACCTGAGGATGATTGAGGTTGCCAGCAAAAAGTCCCTGAGCAAGCAGGGCAAATTTATTGAAAAGGGAATCGACGAGGACTGGAAAACAACCAAGGACGGTCAGTTTGCGTGCTACGGAATCACGAAGTCGAATATAACAAGCTGCTATATGTACAGCGCAGATGCACAGAAGGCGGTTACGGTTGCGGATTCGGTTGAGGAATATTTCCCGCCGTCGGTCGGCAACACGGTTTACTTCACACGCAGGAGCGGCAATATTTATTCGCTTCACAGAGCCAAGTACGGCGACAACAGCGAAAATGTTGCAAGCGGAATCAGTCACGTGAAATATTCCTGCGACAGTGACGATTATGAGATAATCTATACTCAGCCGACGGGTGAGGGTACGGATGTGAATATTTACTCCGTAAAGGACACCGATCCTCCCGTCAGCATATGTGAAAATGTCAGCGAGGTTTACCTTGACGACTATGTTTACAACGGCAACCTTTATTATTTCACAAAGAACTCTTCAAATATCAACTGGCAGGATTTTATAACGGATAATTATTACGAAAGCGATATGAATATCCAAAAGCCGGTTGAGAGCGACTATATGGTCGAAAAAGGCTTCATTTTCAAGCGACAGGTGCTCGACACAACAAAGTACAATGCCGCAAAGCATCAGTATGAGCTGAAAGCTGTCAGAGATGAAATAAGAAAAGAGCTGAATAAGCTCGATCTCGGACTCACGGCAAAGAGCGAATATACCTGCTTTGCATACAGCGGCGGAACCTCACGCAGACTGGCATCGGGCGTGACGCTTGATAATATAATTGAGTTCGCTAAGAAAGGCGATCCGAGACTGATTTACAGAAAAAATGTGATCGGCGTCGGCAGTACGATCAACATGGACGATCTTGTTGACATAACACGCAGATCCAATGTTCAGAAAACGATGGATTATGTCCGCAATTCGGTTCAGGGATCGTATGACGTCAGCGACAGCTGCTTCTATTCGTGGTTCAACGGAAACAAGGTACTTGAGTATGAGGTCAATGACTATAACCTTGACAAAACTCAGTTCGTTTTTTCGGACGGCGGCGAGCTTTATGCTGTGAGTGATACCGAGCTTTATTTCAGCAAGGCGGAAAATTCCGAGATGAGCGCTAAGAGGCTGATTGATTCAAATGTCTCCGACTGCACGGCGGTTT
>USJJ01000209.1 GCA_900554995.1 uncultured Ruminococcus sp.
TGCATATCTCCCGTTGCGTAAACCATTATCGGATCACTCCCCAAAATGTGATAAAATTTTTTAAAATTCGTATTTATTTTTATAACTCTATCTGTTATAATATTTCATAATATATAATACTACAAATTCGGGTGTCTT
Organism: uncultured Ruminococcus sp.; assembly: GCA_900554995.1. Lineage (GTDB taxonomy): Bacteria > Bacillota > Clostridia > Oscillospirales > Acutalibacteraceae > CAG-488. Next base: position 139 of record USJJ01000209.1, read on the forward strand.
GTCTATGAAAAAATTTATTATTTTTGTATGTTGCGCCGCTTTGCTTACAGCTTCACTCATTATGCCTGCCTCAGCGACCGATTATGCAACGGATGTTGAGCTTTATTCAAAAATCGACCTGCTGATAAATACGGACAGCAACACCGTTATCATCGACCGAAACGGTGATCAGACCGCCGACCCATCGGGACTTACGAAGATTATGACGGCGCTCGTTGTTCTTCAGAGTGAAAAGGATCTCAGTCGAAAAATTACTGTCTCCGGCTCATCCTTTGAAAGCCTTTACGGCACGGGAAGCATTATGTCGGGACTTCAGGACGGAGAGGTAATCAGCGTTCACGACCTGCTATGCTGTATGCTTATCCCCGGTGGAAACGACGCAGCACTCGTACTTGCCGACACATACGGCAAGGGCATTCCGAACTTTGTCAGCAAGATGAACGCCGCCGCCAAGAAGCTCGGCTGTTCAAAGACGAAATTTACCGATCCGCACGGTCTTGATGGCAAAAGCCAGAAGTCGACGGCAAAGGATCTTGCAAAGATTGCCGCCGCTGCAATGAAATATTCGGTTTTTGAGACGATAGTAAAAAGTCTGACATATGATGTTCCGCAGACCAACAAGAACGAGGCAAGAACAATAGTTTCAACAAACTATATGCTGAACTACGGTTTTCCCGACTATTACTACTCCGACTGCAAGGGAATCAAAACGGGTGCGAGCGACGCTGAGGGACAGAGTATGATCTCCTACGCCTCACGCAACGGCTACACATATCTTGCAGTCTCGCTCGGCGGGCCGTATAAGGACACCGACAGTGACGGCGACACGGAGAATCAGGCAATTCTCGATGTTGTGCGTATGTTTGAATGGGCTTTCGACAACCTCAGCTATGAGATCGTCACCAAGGAATCGCAGTTTGTAACGACAATTCCCGTCAACTACTGCTGGGATATGGACAACGTCCGTCTTGTCGCCAAGAATGAGGTTCTCGCACTTGTGCCCGAGGGAAACGGTTCGGAAAGCGTCAGCTTTGAGCCGATTGATATGCCGGACGCCTTAAACGCTCCGTTCAAAAAAGGCGACACGGTCTGCAAGGCAAAAATAATGTTCGCCGATCAGCAGATAGCCACCGTCGAACTTGTCGTTGCCGAGAACGCAAATATGAGTATGCTCCTCTACCTCAAGGCAGCCCTTAAAAGAATGACCGCCAGCACAGTATTTAAAATACTCGTAATACTCGTTGTTCTCGCTGTCGGTGCCTATGTTGCTCTTTATATCAGGGCAAACCGCAGACGAAAAAAGAACCGTGAACTGAAAATGTTTAAATACAGTGATTTAAAAAATACAACTAAGAACAAAAAATAAAAATTCAGATCGGGTCACTTTTCGACTCGATCTGCTTTTTTTCGACTTTTGCCCTATTCGAGATAAACAAAATAAAAGAATAATCTTAAAAATTGTTATTTAATTTCACATTTTTATTGACAATCAAATTTTTCTGTATTATAATATAAAACGTTAATCATTTTCACAATAGGGAGAGAGTATGAATATTGAATATTTTATAACAGAAAATAGCATCTATCTTGACGGCTGTCAGTTCAAGACCTATGGCATCTCGGCTGTTGACAAACTGTCAAAGAAGAAGGAGTCTGATTTTGACGACGTTTCCCTTGACAAAGCATTTGTCGCAGATCTTGTTAGCCTTCTTAATTCGACGGAGATTGAGCTGTGCCATTTCAACGATGTTGTTATAGATGAACTGAATAAATAACAATCGGCAAATCACTGACTGTTGCGAAAGTTTCTTTCGCCCGGTTTGGTATTCTACGCTCTTAAATATAATCATAAAAAACGGCGGAATGGAAATTAACCATTCCGCCGCAGTTCTATTTTGTAATAACTTCTTTTTCCTTTTCGCTGTTCTGCGCATCAATGTCGGCATTGACATCGAACTTCTTGCCGTGGTGATATGGGAAGATCTTGAGAAAAATCCAGGCGGCAACCGCACCGATGGAATTAAGAATTATGTCTCCCATTGTGTCCATAATCGGCCATCTGCCGATATCCTTCGGATTGAAGAGGGTTGCCTCTTTCGGAGTACCCTTTGCGAGCGCATAGCACCAGTGCTGAGCGTCGCCGATCGTGCCCTTTGCGGGGTTCGTCATAACCTGATCCATCGTGAACTCAACAAGCTCCCAACAGGTTGAGACGAAAAACGAAAAGCAAAGCGCACAGAGCAGGGCAACGGGAATTGAAACGGGTTTCCTGTCCCTTTTCTGCATTGCAACGACAATTTCATAACCGAGCAGAACGCAAAGTCCTCCGCTGAGCAAATGCATTCCCGAATCCCAAAATCTTGAGTCATAATAGAAATTGAGAAATTTTCCGCAGAACGATGCGGCAAAAATCATCACTATCGAGAAGTCCTGAATCAACGACGGCAAATGTCTGACAAAGCATTTTTCCGGGAACATCATAAAAATTTCCCATGCAAACATCGCTATGAAATTTGCACCGACCTGGAGCGGATCGGACATATCGAACGGAGTTCTGAAAAATCCTGCAACAAACGCATAGATCATCAATGCTCTGAAAATCCACCAAAAAACGAGTTCCCATGTCTTGCAATTAGACCTGATACGGTGTATGTATTCTTTCATCAAAAAATCACCTTTTAATATTCATTGGATATGTGTGTTCTTTCATAATACGACAAATCAGCCGCTTTGTCAATATTTTATTCAAGCTCGTCCTCGTAATCTTCCTTCGAAAAATCAAAGTTTTCATCAATCTCAACCCTGCCGAACTTTCTGCGTTTCGACGCCCCCGCTCCCGTTCGTCTGTAAACAGTCTCATTAAAGCAGGTGCTGTGCGATCCGTTGTGGTGACAGACGTGACCCTTTTGCTGTACGCTCATAAGCAGTGCGTCGCAGCCGCAGTCCACCTCAAGTGACATCAAGCGCTGTGAATTTCCCTTTTCCTCGCCGAATTTATATACAGCTTTTGTCTGCGGCGAATAATAATAGGCTCTGCGGGTTTTGAGCGTGTAGGCAAAAGCCTCCTTGTTCATATATCCGAGCATAAGAACCTTGCCCGTACCGTATTCAA
>USJJ01000210.1 GCA_900554995.1 uncultured Ruminococcus sp.
CTGCGGAGCGAACTCTTGAACGGGTTTTCTGCCATTCCTTACCGCCGAGCTTATTGAGCTTGACCGTTCCGTTTTCGCTCTTTGATCCAATGTATCTCGACACCTGATCAAGCTGGGTAACGGGAACGTACAGGATATCGCCCTTGTCATATTTGATCTTAATATAATCCTTTATATTTCCGTCGGCTTCAAGGCTTGTGATACCTTCAAATATACCGATACCGTGAGCGGTGTGAACAATATAATCTCCCTTATGAAGATCCTCAAGTGAATTGAACACCGCAGCCTTGTTGATCTTTTTCTTCGTCTTTCTGACAGGCAGAACCGACCTGTTGCCATATGTTATGACAGTCAGGTTCGCCTCGGGATATTCAAATCCAGCCGAAAATCCGCCCGGAAGTACAAGCACTCTGTTCGGAATCGGTTCATCGGGCGGTGTCGCCATATATGACGCCGAAAATCCCTCACCCTGCAAGTCCGATGCAAGAGCCTGAGCCGATTTATCCGTTCCTGCCATAACAAAAACGGAATGGCCTTTCTTTTGATAAAGAGGCTTTATATCGTCAATCAGCACGCTCATTGACCCGTTCCACGGTGAGAACTGGCGTGCATTAAATGTCACAAGCCCCTTAACCGGTGTATCAAACGAGCCCCTTGCGATATTGTCGAGATACACTGCGCCGAGATCCTGATAAATTTCGAGAAGCTCATTAAATTCAAGCATAAAACGGTCAAGACCCTTGCAGACAATCCCCTCCTCAAGGAATGCTTTCAGCTCCTCGTGGAAAAGCTCGAGCGTCGCATTTGCGTGTTCCTTGACGGCAAAGCTCTCGCTTACAAACAGCATCGGCTCATCGACATAGTCAAAAATTGTTGCGGCACAGGGATAGATAAGCGGCAGATATCTGTCAATGTTCGGTAGGTGGATTCCGCCGTTGAGCTTTTCAAGATCGGCAGAAAGAAGCTGTTTTGCCTGAACCGCACCCTTGCCCTTTGTCTTGGCGATCTGCTCCTCGATAAGATCCGCCAGTCTGACCGGGTTACAGCAAATCTCGTTTGCGGGAGTTATAACAACCGAATTAGTGGAATCAATTCGCCGCTGACTCTCCGTGTCAAAGGTTGAAAGACAGTCGATACTGTCGCCCCAGAACTCGACTCTGTACGGGTTCTGGCAATCCGGGGAAAAGATGTCGATTATTCCGCCTCTTACCGCAAACTGACCGGATCCGTCAACCTGTGTACTTCTTGTGTAACCGGCATTGATGAGGCGGTCAATCAGTTCATCCTGCTCAACGGTCTCGCCTACCGTAAGCGTAATTCTCTTTGCGATAAGCTCCTCGGGCGGAATCGTAAGCTGTAACGCCGCCTCAACCGAGCATACAACGGCACGCACACTTCCGTCGACAAGATGACCGAGAACGCTCAGACGTGAGTGCTCATAATCACGTGATTTAATGTCGTCGGGGCGCAGCGATATGTCTCCGGCAGGATACATAACGGCATCACAGCCAAAGGCATTGAGGTCTTTACATAGTTTATTCGCTCCGCTTTCGTCGGGAGTGACAACTATTGCTTTGTGTGGTGAAAGATCCTGACACAGAGACGAGATCACGTGTGCCTTGTGTATCTGCGACAATCCGAGAGCACCCGCCGGCAGTCTGCGGTTCGTCACATTGTAGAGAAGTGATCTGTATTCGTTAAGACCTTTCAGAGCTTTTGTAAAACAGGACATTCCAAGCTCCTTATATATTAATATTATTTTTTCTCATTTCATTTTTCAGCCGATCAAAGTTTCGGTCGGAGAAGCAGTGAACCGCCATTCCGAGCCTTTTCGCCGTATCGGTATTCGTCTGCATATCATCGATAAAAAAGCATTCCTCCGGCTTCAGAGAAAACTCCTTGAAGAGTATTCGGTAGATTTTCTCACCCGGCTTAATTTCATTATAATTCGCCGAGATGATAAATCCGTCGAAATAACCGAACGCAGGCACACTTTTTTTGAAGCTGTCGAACCAGTCGGGGCAGTTTGAAAGAAGATATATTTTATATCCGTTTTCCTTGAGTGCCTTGACTATCGGATACATTTCAGCGATCGGCGGCATCTCAGCCTCACGCTCAATAACCATCTTACGCACCTCGGCGCAGAGACTTTCAGGCAATCGAGCCGTCATTTTTTCCAGAGCTTCGTCGACGGTGAACGTTCCTTTATCCATCGCTTTCCACTCATCGGATCGGTATACATTTTCAAGAACCGTCTCACGAAATTCCGGGGCAAAATGTCTCTCTACCGAGCCCTTCGGATCAAAGTCCACCAGCACTCCGCCCATATCGAAAACTATGTTTTTAATCATCATACCGCCTCCGTTCTGACAGATAAATATTATATAACAAATCCCGTCAAAAATCAATTGAGACAAAGTCATTTTTTTGAAATACAAAAATATAACTTTCGCTTCTTTTCCACTTGAATTTTACTATATTTTGTGCTAAACTTAACAAAGATTGTCTATATACTTGGATTTTAATGCCACGGAGGAAATAAAATGAAGTCAAAAGTCAACTTCAAAAAATACGGCACTTTTCCCGATATGGATACAGTTAAGGATATTGTTATCTACGGTGCAAAGAAGGGTACGGACAAAAAACAGTTTGCTTTTAAGGATATGAACGGTAACTATTGCGAAAAGAACTTCAACGAGGTTTTTTACGACGCAACAGGCTTGGGTCAGCACCTTTACACCCTCGGTTTGCGAGGAAAAAAGGTTGCAATTCTCAGCGAAAACAGCTATTACTGGATTGCCGCTTTCTATTCGATTGCTACGGGCAAAATGACGGCGATTCCGCTTGATCCTAAGCTGCCGAACGATGATCTTACCGACCTTATGGTGAGAAGCGGCTGCGATGCAATTTATTACACAAATGATTTTTCTTCCGCAATTGAAATGATGAAAACGAATCCCGAGGTAAAACTCACCGAATATCTTAAGCTTGAGGACTTTGACAAGCTGGTTGAGGCGGGACACATGGAGATGGACAGCGGCACCGACAACTATCTTGACGACGAGGTTAATCCCGACGATCTCGGATTTATCGTTTACACATCCGGCACAACGGGTAAGAGCAAGGGCGTTATGCTCACTCACGGCAACCTCGCTTCTGTTGTCACCTCCTCCTGCATGTGCTTCCAGGGCGGAAACTCCGTCGGCTTCCTGCCGCTTAA
>USJJ01000211.1 GCA_900554995.1 uncultured Ruminococcus sp.
CATTGTCTCTGTTCAGCAAGTCGAGGACAGCTACTGGGTAACGCAGATTTACTGCGAAAAACTTTTTGAGAACGACTACAAGAGCAAATTTGAGGACTGGATTTCATCAATAAGCTTTAAGGGTAACGAAGCATAATTAAACAGAAAATTTTTAAGCCGCCGGTGTTTTATCCGGCGGCTTTATTCGCAAGATGATTTAAAGTTAGCTGTATCCGCTTATAGAGAATCTGTAATTTCGCATTTCTGCTTCGCCCTGTATCTTATCAGCGCAACTACAATCGAGAGTAACATCAATATATTATTCACCAGACCTGCCCACGAGTGATTGACAAAGTTATAAGGCAGCCAGCAAAGACATACAAGAACATTCAGGATTCTCAACACCTGCGGATTTTTCTGCCAGCCTCCGACGGTTGCAAATATGGAAGAGATGAATATAAGAATATCCCACGCTCCCTGCCACGTAGCAACTGTCAGGGCGAGTGAAACCGCAATAAAAATAGTAGGGACAGCCTTTGACTTTGCCCATTTTTTATCATAGCTGCAAACATAGCTCCTCGCTAAATTTATAAAGTTCATCGCAACCGGCGTGAACAGCCGCAAACTTCCGTAATGCAGACACCAAAGCGCTGCGCTGATCGTCATCAGTATCATTATCGTTCTGTGCTTTTTAAACTGATACATCAGTATTCCGACAGCCATTGCCAAGAAACCGAAAAGCTGCGACAAATAAGAATGTGTTTCAAAAAATTCCTGCATATTAATCTCCGCTTTTTGCCGTAAAGCAATTTACACATATTAAAACTCTTGTTCGGTTTATCATTAATTCAATGATATCATCAGCACATTCCGATGTCAACAGCTTTGTTCGAAAAACATTAAAAGAGCCTCGCTCGAAGTGAGCGAAGCTCTGAAAGTGTTGATTTATAAGGCTTATTACGCAAGTAACAAGGTTCTGACGCTTGCGTCAGGTTCTTATTTCATTGCCTCTTCAACCGCAACAGCGGTTGCAACGGTAGCACCAACCATCGGGTTGTTGCCCATACCGATAAGACCCATCATCTCAACGTGAGCGGGAACCGAAGAAGAACCTGCGAACTGAGCGTCGGAATGCATACGGCCCATTGTATCTGTAAGACCGTATGAAGACGGGCCTGCAGCCATGTTGTCCGGGTGAAGTGTACGGCCTGTGCCGCCGCCCGAAGCAACCGAGAAATACTTAATACCGTTCTCAACGCACCACTTCTTGTATGTGCCTGCAACGGGATGCTGGAAACGAGTCGGGTTGGTTGAGTTACCTGTGATTGAAACGCCGACATTCTCAAGCTTCATGATAGCAACACCCTCGGGAACGTTGTCAGCGCCGTAGCACTTAACATCGGCTCTCGGGCCGTTTGAATATGCCTTCTCGTAAACAACCTTAACCTCTTCCGTGTACGGGTCAAACTCTGTCTCAACGTATGTGAAGCCGTTGATTCTGGAGATGATCATAGCAGCGTCCTTACCGAGACCGTTAAGGATAACACGAAGCGGCTTAACTCTAACCTTGTTAGCATTAAGAGCGATCTTGATAGCACCCTCTGCAGCTGCGAATGACTCGTGGCCTGCAAGGAATGCGAAGCACTCTGTCTCCTCGGAGAGAAGTCTCTTACCGAGGTTGCCGTGACCGAGACCAACCTTACGGTTCTCGGCAACAGAACCGGGAATGCAGAAGCTCTGGAGACCGATACCGATAGCGGCAGCGGCGTCGGCAGCCTTTGTGCAACCCATCTTGATAGCGATAGCTGCGCCTACAGTGTAAGCCCAGATAGCATTTTCAAAGCAAATGGGCTGAGTTGAACGAACGATCTGGTCAACGTCGATACCCTTTGCAAGTGTGATTTCCTTACATTCGTCGATGGAGGAAATACCGTACTCTTTAAGAACGCCGAGGATCTTAGCCTCACGTCTCTCATAACCTTCAAACTGTGCCATTGCGTTATTCCTCCTTCAATTATTCTTTTCTCGGGTCGATATACTTAACAGCTTCGTCGAAGCGACCGTATGTGCCCTTTGATTTCTCATATGCCTCGTTCGGCTCCATGCCCTTCTTGATGAAGTCGGTCATCTTGCCGAGAGAAACGAATTCATAACCGATAACCTGATCGTCAGCGTCAAGAGCCATTCTTGTGCAATAGCCCTCTGTCATCTCAAGATAACGAACGCCCTTTGCCTTTGTGCCGTACATTGTGCCGACCATGGAGCGAGCGCCCTTACCGAGGTCCTCCATACCTGCGCCGATTACAAGACCGTCCTCTGAGAAAGCGGACTGTGTACGACCGTAAACAATCTGAAGGAAAAGCTCACGCATAGCTGTATTGATAGCGTCGCAGACAAGGTCAGTGTTGAGAGCCTCAAGAATTGTCTTTCCGGGAAGGATCTCAGCCGCCATAGCTGCGGAATGTGTCATACCTGAGCAGCCGATAGTCTCAACAAGAGCCTCTTCGATAACGCCGCCCTTAACGTTAAGCGAAAGCTTGCATGCGCCCTGCTGAGGTGCGCACCAGCCCACACCGTGGGTATAGCCTGAAATATCAGTGATCTGCTTTGCAGCGATCCACTTGCCTTCTTCGGGAATCGGAGCCGGATCATGTTTCGGACCCTTGGCTACACAGCACATTCCCTGAACTTCTGCTGAATAGTTCATTATAAAAATCTCCTTTCGGTTTTTCGGGGTTTCCCTGTTTTGGTGTTTCCCAATCTGGGTAACCGCTGATTGATTGAAAGCGCAAAAATAGGCGAGTAGATTTTTCGTCAGATCGTACAAGGCGTCGCAGTTAATACTGTTCGTATTGACAAGATGGTTTGTGCGATATGACAAGAAATATACCGTCAAGATTTGTGCTTCTCAATAAATCAGTGGTTACCCGATTATTATATCAGTCTGTGAAAGATTTATCAAGAGTTAAAGGAAAATTTTTTCAAAAAGCGTCGAAATACGTTCGGTAGAGTTTCTTTTTTGTCCTCTACTCCCGGTAGAGTCGGTGTAGATCGGCAAAAATCAGGTGTAGGGTGACTTCCGGCGGCTATCGGTGTAAAATGAAAGCGTTGAAACAAATATGCAAAGTGAGGAGCAAATCAAATGGTTATTGAAAATGTATGCCTGCCCTATTACACAAAAAAAGAGGACAGAGCGAATTCCATATCACATACTGTCGGCGTAATTTTCGG
>USJJ01000212.1 GCA_900554995.1 uncultured Ruminococcus sp.
AAAATTCGCCGTCCTCCTTGCCGTCGTCTCTGCCTACTCCGACAAAATCATACTCATCCATACTCTCACGGAAAATGCCCATCCAGCCAATGTGCGCCTCCTGGATTCCGAAAATGTCGGGCATATATTTTCTGACCGTTGCGATTACATCGGCGTCTCTGTCTAACCACGAGTGACCATCACAGCCGTAGCAGAGAACATTAAAGCTCATAATATTCATTATGCGTTTTCCTCCTTGTTCATAATCTGATAGCTGAGTGTCATAAGGCTGTCATTGAGGTGGACATTCTCAACCGTTACGCCATGGTAATTCGACGCAATGTCGTAGTGGCTGAAATTCCAAAAATTCTTTATTCCGAGCCTTACAAGTCTTTCGACGATCTCGGGAGCAGCCTCGGTAGGTACGCAAAGCACAGCCACCTTCGGCTCAACCTCTTTGCAATAGACCTCCAAATCCTCAACGGGATAAACCGAAAGTCCCTTAATTCTGAGATCCTTCATCTTATCGGCGTTGCTGTCGAAAAGTCCGACAAGCTCAAAGCCTCTGTCCTCAAAGGTCATATGCGAGGCAATCGCCCTGCCGAGGTTTCCGCAGCCGAAAAGGATAGTTTTGAAGCCGTTCTGAACGCCGAGAATGGATCCGATTTCATTTTGGAGCTGTTCAACATTGTAGCCGTAGCCCTGCTGACCGAATCCGCCGAAGCAGTTAAGATCCTGACGTATCTGCGACGCCGTCAAGCCCATACGCTGAGAAAGCTCTTTTGACGAAATCCTTGTTATATTATTCTTTTTCAGTTCGCCGAGGAATCTGTAATATCGGGGCAAACGCTTAATTACGGACATTGAAACCGATTTCTTTTCCTTTGCCACAGTTATTACCTCACTTTATTATTCGCTGAGTTTTTTTACTGTCTCCATTACATAGTCGCCGAACTCGGAACAGGTGCATCCTGTGTCACGGCCTGTAATTGTGAGCTTTTTCTCTGTAAACATACAAATGTCAAGAGCTTTTTCAAGAAGATCCGCCTTTTCCTGCTCTCCGATATGGGAGAGGAGCATAACCGAGGCTCTGAGCATTGAGCACGGGTCGGCATACTGACCTCTGCCTTCTTCAATCATTCTCGGAGCCGAACCGTGAATGGCCTCAAACATGCCATACTTCTTGCCGATGTTTGCGCTGCCGGCAGTACCTACGCCGCCCTGGAACTCTGCCGCCTCGTCGGTGATGATGTCGCCGTAAAGGTTCGGGAGAATGAATACCTTGAAGTCCTTGCGGCGCTTCGGGTCGATGAGCTTAGCTGTTGTGATGTCAATATACCACTCATCGGTCGTAATCTCGGGATAATCCTTGCCTATGTTCTTGCAAAGATTGAGGAACTTACCGTCGGTTGTCTTGATGATATTCGCCTTGGTGATAATTGAAACTCTGTCCTTGTGATTTCTTCTTGCGTAGTCATAAGCGAGCTTTGCGATTCTCTCACAGCCCTCTGTTGTCGTAACAACGAAGTCAACGGCGAGGTCGTCCGTTACGTTAACACCCTTTGAACCGACTGCGTATGCACCCTCTGTGTTCTCGCGGAAGAATGTCCAGTCGATACCCTCCTCGGGAACCTTAACGGGACGAAGATTTGCAAAAAGGTCGAGAGCCTTTCTCATTGCAACGTTTGCGCTCTCGATGTTCGGCCACGGACCACCCTGCTGCGGAGTGGTTGTCGGTCCCTTGAGGATAACGTGGCAAGCCTTAAGCTCTTCAAGAACGTCGTCGGGAATTGCCTTGTTAGCGGCAACACGATTCTCGATTGTAAGGCCGTCGATAACCTTGAACTCGACCTTGCCCGCCTTAACCTTATCGGCAAGCATATATTCAAGAACTCTTGCACTCTCCTTGGTGATGATGGGACCGATTCCGTCGCCGCCGCAAACGCCGATTACGATTTTGTCGAGCTTTTCATAGTCAACGAAATCGCCCTGAGCCTTGATTTTATCGGAACGGTCGCTCTGCTCACGGATGAGAGCCTCAAATTTTTCAACTGCATTTTTTATCTGTGTATCTGTCATTGTCTTGCTCCTTTACAATGTGTTTTTCTGTTCTCGGGTCGGTGCGGTCATCGACCCTTACGGATTTTGATTTTACTCCGCTTCGGTATATTGTGGGATTTTAATGAAATATATTTGCAAAAATTTATCAAGGCTTCCCCCGGAGGGGAAGCTGTCGCATAAGCGACTGATGAGGCGGAAAAATTCGAGTTTGAATGCATTAAATTAAATGTGATAAAACATCGCCACCTCATCCGAGCGGCGCAATCCGCCGCCCACCTTCCCCTCAAGGGGAAGGCTTGGCAGATTTCTGCAAAATCCATCTTTTCTTCATATCACTTCTGTGATTCTCTTGTATAATCAAGCAGTCCGCCTGCGAGGAGAATATCTCTCTGACGCTCGGAAAGCTGATAGTCGAGCTTATAGCTCTCGCTCGTTGTGAGGTTCTTGAGAGTTACGTCCGTGCCGTTTGCAATGCTTTCACGGATTTCATCGAGGCAAAGCTCGTCATTTACGCTGATCTTGTCATAGTCAGCCTCATTTGCAAATGTGAACGGAATGATTCCTGCATTAACAAGATTTGCGCAATGGATACGGGCAAACGACTTGGTGATGACCGCCTTGATTCCGAGATAGAGGGGAACAAGTGCGGCGTGCTCACGGGACGAGCCCTGGCCGTAGTTGGCTCCGCCGATGATGATGCCCTTGCCTGCCGCCTTGCAGTGCTCTGCGAACTTCTCGTCACACTGCTTGAAGCAGAAGTTTGAAAGGTACGGAATATTTGAACGGTAGGGCAAAATCTTTGCGCCTGCGGGCATAATGTGGTCTGTTGTGATGTTGTCGCCGACTTTAAGTGAGCAGCCTGCGTCAATGCTGTCTGCAAGAGGACTTGTTGCAGGGAAAGGCTTGATGTTCGGTCCACGGAGGATCTCGACCTTGTCCATTTCCTCAACAGGAGCAGGAGGAACTATCATGTTGTCATTGATAACAAATTCATCGGGAAGCTTGAATTCAGGCATTTCGCCAAGCTCTCTCGGGTCGGAAAGAACGCCGTTTATAGCTGAAAGTGCAGCAAGCTCAGGTGATACAAGATATATCTGACCGTCCTTTGTACCTGAACGTCCTTCAAAGTTTCTGTTGAAAGTACGGAGT
>USJJ01000213.1 GCA_900554995.1 uncultured Ruminococcus sp.
ATAGTTTATGCTTCCGCCCGTTGTTATGCTGTCCTCGGTAATTCTCAGCCTGTTTCCCTCGACAGACATTTTTATGTAGTTCATTCTAAATATCCTCCTTATCATAATAATTAATCAGCTTTTTTCCGATCGAAACAAGTTCACGCTTCTGATCATAAAAAATTGTCAGCTTTCTTTTGATTTCATATGTCTTTAAATAATTGCCCGAAGCATAGGTTTCTTTGAGTATCTTTCTGTATTTCCGTATCAGCTCCTCAATCAGTTTCGCCGAATCAAGGTACTCTTCGCCGAGCTCCTCTAAGGTCTTTTGCACGTATAGACACCCCTCCCATTTATGAATTTCATCTCGATTTCAATCCCGAAGAGGGCAGAATATCTCATCGTCGTTGTAAATGACGGCATTTTTCTCCCGGACTCAATTTCCTTGAGCTCACGGTCGCTTATTTTCAGATTTGCCGCCATTCGCTGTTCGCTTATCGCATATGCAACACGCAAATCCCTGAGCCGAGCGCAAAAGGATTCGGAATTTCCGTTCCTTGCGGCACAGATTTCAAGCAATTTGCCGACATTAATGGGAACAAGTTCTGCATCTGATATATCATTTTGATATTCTATCAGCGGAGTCATCAGACGTATTATTGTCTCGTTGGCACGTGTGATGGTTTGATAAGCGTTTGCCTGGCTGACGCCGAGCAGTCTGCCGATCTGCGCAGAATTAAGTCCGTCGTAAAGGTAGAGCTTCAACACTCTGCTTTGAATCGGAGTAAGCTCCCTTTCGATTATTCTTTCAACGAGCTTTGACGTTGTGACATCACGCAGTCTGAAAACAAATTCGTCCAGCGACTCAAGTGCGTCACCCTCAAAAAGCCCGCCGAGCCTCATACAGCGCAGTGCGGTTTTTGCCTCCTCAACCGAGATTATTTTTTCGGAAATGTTGTTCATTTTATCCTCCCGATAACAATGTTTTAATCGGATTTGCAACCGACACACTTATAATAATCCCAAAAGTTACAATCGGCGGAACGGCGAGCTTTTCCGTAAAAATATTGCCTTTCTCGACAAAATGTACATAAAAAAACAGCGCACCATTTCGGTACGCTGAATTGATATATGGATTTTATATTTTTTCCATTTCCGCCGCTATGTCCGCTTCGCAGGAACGCATCGCCTCAATTGTCTTTTCCCAGAGAGTCGGAAGATCCCAGCCGAGCATCCCGGCACCGTTCTCAATAACCTCACGTGAACAGCCTGCGGCGAATTTTTTGTCCTTATATTTCTTCTTGAGACTCTTTACCTCCATATCCATAACGCTCTTCGACGGTCTCATAAGCGCCGCCGCACCGATAAGTCCCGTAAGCTCGTCAACGGCATAGAGAACCTTTTCCATCTCGTGCTCAGGCTTGATGTCAACCGTCAGTCCGTAGCCGTGCGAACAGATCGCATGAATCATATCCTCGCCGACTCCCGCTTCTCTGAGAAGCTCGGGAGCCTTAATGCAATGCTCATTCGGGTACTGCTCAAAATCAACATCGTGCAGCAGTCCGACGATTCCCCAAAACTCGGCGTCGTCACCGTAACCGAGATCGGCTGCAAACCATTTCATTACACCCTCAACGGTCAGTCCGTGCTGAATATGAAACCTCTCGCTGTTATACTTCTTCAGAAGCTCATAGGCTTCCTCTCTTGTGATATTGCTTTTCATTTTGAACACCTCTTATTTTATGTTAAGCAAAAGCGCTTTCAGCGAATTATAGATTATTGTAACAAATTTCTGCCAACCGAGCTTCGGAATAAACGACAAGATCGTCGTCAGCAAAGCGTCATTATCCGGATCGTTTTTTATTATCGGATTATCGCTGTCGAATCCGGCATTTTCACCGTTTATCACCGTGAAATCAAACGTCCTCGACCCTATTGGAGTGACCGCACCTATCTGGACGTAGTTAACGGTAATCTCCGTTTTCGTTCCCGACTCCTGCGGAATATTTCCGCTGAACGGAATTTCGATTTTACCTCCAACGGGTATCTTTTTCATAAACGGCTTGTCAAACTTAATCTCCAAGCCGTTGCAGTAAACCGAAACAATCCGCAGATCATATTTCTTTGAACAATTCTCGACAATAAGCGAATTGTCGCCGCTTGAAACATAGCCCTCTGTGCTGTTGTCAAAATGTGCGAAAACCGCCTGACAACGGTTTGTGTCTGCGTGGAACTGCGGGAACTCCTTATATGTGTGCACGTCAATTCTGTCATCGGTGTACATCAGTGTGGTGATAAGATCGGTGTTGTAATCACTCTTTATCGTCATTCCGTGATAGAATCCGTCAACAAACCACGTGTACTCGGGAAGATAACAGGTTGACGCGTCAACCTCCATTGACGGTGAAAGATGATTATGCGATCTGTCGTTGCAGACCGTACCAAGCGTTCTGTATCCGTCGTTGAATCTCTCGCCATACGGTGCGCAGGTCGCACCCGTTGAGGAAAATGTCGGAATAATTGCGTCACCCGTCGCATTGTAACCAATGATATCTCTGTTGCCCGTGCCGGCGATGATGTAAACATTGATGCCTGAGTCAACACAGGCGTTCAGCCTCTCTGTCATTGCTTGGTAAGTGACGTTATGGAAACGGTCGCTCTTTTCGAGCAAAGCCGCCGATTCTTCGGAATCAAAATACGAGTTTCTGATTTTCTCGTATTCATTTGCGGGGACAAAGTCCAGCATACTGCCCCAGTACTCCATTATGTAGCGAACATACGGCAGGAAGTAATGCAGAATATCATCGACAAAATCAAGATTTTCGTTTGAAAGCAACCAGTGATAATCGTTCTCAAACATCATTCCGTTTTCAATGAAGTAGAGAAGATTTTCCTCATCGAATTTTATGTCGCCCGTGTAAAAGCCGTATGCGATCGCCGAGCCGCCGATTGCGGGAATCGTCAGAAGAACATTGTTGAGCTTGTCTGCTTTTTCCTCACCGTAAAGATTGAGAAATGTTGCTCCGACCTGACCGCCGTGACTCACACAGTAGAGATTGACCTTTTCGGCGCCCGTGTATTCAAGCACACTGTCAATATATTTATCGAGATCTGCGGCGCAGCTTTCAACATTCATTCTGAAATCGGTGCTGAAATTGAAAATGTAGTCGTTCCAATCATCACCGATATAGCTTCCGTAC
>USJJ01000214.1 GCA_900554995.1 uncultured Ruminococcus sp.
CCTCACTCAACAACAAGGAATTTGACGGAACAGTCACAAAAATAGCCCCCACAGGCAACAAGGGCGTTGACGGCAAGAGCGACGGAACATCTTCCTTCGGCGTTGAGATAGCGATCCACGACACCAAGGATTCGGGTGTGCTTATCGGCATGACAAGCAAATGCACCGCAGTTACGGGCAGCGCCGAGAATGTTTATGCGGTAGGCTACGACAGCCTTATCGAGGACGCTGACGGCAACTGCTACATATATGCCGCAGATATGGTGGACGCCGCCACTGCCACAGCAAGAAAGATACCCGTTACCACAGGCTTTGAGAGCGATGCGGAGATAGAGATAATCTCCGATGTATCTGCTATACTTTACCGCCTGCTTCTGGGGTTCTTCAACCACTGCGGTGGTTGAATGCTCTTTCGATTCCTGTTCCTGCACCCAAATATCGAAAAGCGATATTTGTCCTGTCTCAGAAGCAGAAATCTCAATAGCCTTTTTCTTCTCTGGGAAGATCGTGTACGTTCCCTCAACATACTGGTGCAGTTCAGCAAGCGTCTTTGATTTTTCCGCATATTCCGGGGAATCCAGCGGCACGGAAAGAAGTGCTGCATCCATCTTTTCCAGAAGCTCTACCGCCTGTTCCGGGTCGGCCAGCATGGTGGGCAGTTTCTTTCTGGCATCCTCATTCAGCAATTCCCGCTTAAATGGACGCTCTACTTCATCGGGCAGACGATGGTAGAAACCAATCACCCGATTTGCCATCTGCTCACGCTCGTAACTCGGCATCCGGCTGTAATCCGCAGGCTTCAGATACAAACTCTGGTCAATGAGCTTTGTAACTCGTTCAGCCGCCTGATTCCAGTTCAGCTTCACCAGTGCATCCGGCTTTCCGTAGCTGCCCCGTGCCAGTTCCAGACCTCTGCCGTCATAGTTGGCATGGGAATTATCTGCACGGGAAAGTGCTTCATACCAAGCACTCTCCAGCCTGCCTCACGACAGGTTGCAAATGCTTCGGGGAGAATATCGTCTGTTGTTTCGCCGTTGGCAAGTCTTTCTTTAAGAATTGTTGTCTGGTTCTTGAGTTCACTTTCGCTCATAGCCGCATATTTATCTTCGAGTGCAAGCACCTTGTCACAGATTGGTTGCACACGCTTAACTTCACGCTTGCTGTAGTTGCCGAACATAGCCTTTAAAAAATTCATCAGGGTTCTTCCTTTCAATGTACCGAAAAAATCGGTCAAACTGTATTTTCAATAATATAATTTTAATTTACTGCACCGCAGACGCTCCAAGGCTTTTTGCAGCCTGAATCATTGCGGCCTCAACCACGGGACCGGCATATTGGAAACCGAAACCCGAATCCTGTACAACACAGGCAAAGGCGAGAGGGCAGTCCTCATCTTTTGAGTAGCCGACCATCCAGCCGTTAGGGTTCTTATCATCGCCGACTTCACCCGTACCTGTTTTGGCACAGACTGTAAGTCCGCCGAAAAGGTTGTCACCGTAGTAATCCGAAACGGTGTATCTCATAACATCATCAAGCTTTGTCGCCGTATCGGATGAAAAAAGCTCCTGTCCGCTGCTCTTGTAGTTTATGCCGAGTGCGGAGAGTATGGACTCATCTTTGATAAGGGTAGGGTTTGTAGCCTTACCGCCGTTTGCGATTGCACCGCAGATAATTGCCATCTGCATCGGGTTTACCTTGTCATTATACTGACCTACGCCCGACCAGCCAAGCTGGTTTTCATTGGCATCGCTGACATCATATGAACCTTTTGCGGTTTTAATTCCGTCAACATCAAAGGAGCTGTTAATGCCGATTTTCTCGGCAGTTTTTGTCATTGTGTCACTTCCGAGTTCAACGGCAAGCTTTGCAAAAACAATATTGCAGGAATGTGCCATTGCCTCTTTATATGTCAGCGTTCCGTGAGTTTCCGTACAGGTAACTTCACTTCCGCCTATGTTCTCACTTCCGTTACAAACCCAAGTGCGGTCATAAAGGTCGGGAATATTCTCGATTGCCGCCGCAGATGTAACGATTTTGAAGATTGAACCCGGGGTAAAGGTTGACGAAAGCACATTATCAAGGTAAACGCCCTCATATTCGCTTTCGTTGTCCTCGGTAATTTCGGGAGGAGCCTGCGGATCATAAGCCATGGTGCTTATGGAACAGATAACCTCGCCTGTTTTGTAGTTATATATTACACAGGCACCTTTTTTGTTATAAGCTGCAAGAACATCATAAGCCGCCGCACAGGTTGCGGAATCAACTGTCAGCTTTATATCGTGAGAGGCACGCAATGATTCCGGCATATTAAGTCCGAAAACAAGGTTATAGCCTATCAGCTGAGAACGATACATACTTTGAACAGCCGTTGAAATGTTAAGGCTGTCATCACCGACAACATGAAGCAGAGATTTTCTTACGCTCTCGCTTTCGTTATAAACTCTTTTACCGTCAACCGTCTGTGCAAGAGCCGTGCCGTTGCGGTCATAAATCGCTCCTGCCTGTGCAAGGCCGCCGTCACCTGCTATATGCGCATTATATGCCTGATCGACCCAGTCGTCTGCCCCTGTTACAAGCTCAAAGGCAAGATAGCCGAGTCCGCCGATAAACGCAAGCGCAACTATATATATGAGTGTACTTCTGCGAAGTATTTTTTTCAAACCTTACACCACCCTGTGTATCAAGTGAACAAGAAAATGCGGCTTTGCTTGCAAAGCACTATGAATACGGTCGGGAGATAGAGCATTTTATTTTGCTGTTTTTCCTCTCGACAACAATTTTCCATTTTCAATTTTTTATTTTCAATTTACTAAACTTATCTTTTCACCGAATAAGTTCTCTCGTCTGCGGCTTTGATGAATGCAACAAGTCCCCAACAAGACATAATACTTGAACCGCCGGCAGACACAAACGGAAATGTTACGCCTGTAAGCGGAAGGACATCGGTTGCACCGAAAACATTGAGAGAAAGCTGAACGACAAAAAGTCCTGCCGCACAGCACGCTGAAATTGAATAAAAGGTACTTCTGCTTCGGGTTGTAATTGCCCTTGCATAAATAAACATTGCACCTACTGCCACGGCAAGTGTGAACGCAACGATAACTCCCATTTCTTCCGAAACAAGTCCGAAAACAAGGTCACTTTCGGATGCGGCAACCTGC
>USJJ01000215.1 GCA_900554995.1 uncultured Ruminococcus sp.
TCCGAGCGACGAGGCCTCGATAACACAATATTTACAGCCTGCGTCAACCATCCTGCGAAACAGCTTTTGCAGTTCATAGCTCTCTGGTGTTGTGTTGGCTGTTTCAAGAACCGTATCGCCGAAAGCCGCTCCTACCGTTCCGATTATTCCGCACATCTCGCCCGAAGCCTCAATCAGTGCTCTGACAATATGAGCGGTCGTTGTCTTTCCTTTTGTGCCGGTTATTCCGACAATTCTGAGGCTGTCGCACGGGTGGGAGAAAAAGTTGACCGAAAGCATAGCAAGCGTGTGGCGTGTATCCTCGGTAATGATCTGGATACAGTCCTCGGGCAGATCAAGCCTGTATTCTGCAAAAATACATCTGCAGCCCTTGTCATAGGCACTGCGGGCATATTTATGTCCGTCAACCCTTGTTCCGACAAGACAGACAAAGCACTTGCCCTCGCCTGCGTTTATTGAATTGTATGTAACATCTTCGATATTGATATCGGTGAAGTTGTCACACGAATAGTCAATACCTGCAAGAAGATCGCTTAAAAGCATAAAAGCCTCCGAACTGTTCTGTTAAACTGCTTTTCTGAGTAGTGCGTCGGCAGGAATATTCCTGTCACATTCAAAGCTGACCGTCATCATCGGATGGGGCGCCTTGTCTATTTTTTCGCCGTTCTCGTCTCTGAGATCGGTTACGGTGATTTCATAAGGCTCAACACCCCGCTGAAGCACCTCCAGCTTTTCACCCTCAAAGAATCTGTTTCTTTGGCGGCATACGGTTCTGCCGTTTTCGGAATGAAGAACCTCCGCCATAACGCTCCAGTCTCTTTTGTATCCGCCGTCGTAGTATATCTGTGCATCATCTCTCGGATGACCGAAATAGAATCCCGTGCAATACTCACGGCTACTTATTTTATACATCTCGTCAACGACCCATTTTTCGGGCTTATAGCTGTCAACGGGATTTTTGAGATATCCGTCTATCGCCTGACGGTATGCGTTGGTAATAACCGAGGTATAGTAAGCCGACTTGGCTCTGCCCTCTATTTTAAAGCTCGATATTCCCGCCTTAACCATCTCGGGAATATGCTCTATCATACACATATCCTTGGAGTTGAAAATATATGTTCCGTTTTCATCCTCGCTTATCGGGAAATACTCGCCCTCCCGCGTTTTTTCCATAAGGCTGTACTGCCATCTGCACGGCTGAGCACATTCTCCCCTGTTGGAATCACGGTTTACAAGGTAGTTCGACAGCAGGCATCTGCCCGAGAAAGACACACACATCGCACCGTGAACGAAGCACTCAATTTCAAGCTCTTTCGGAGTTTTCGCTCTGAGCGTTGCAATATCGTCGAGAGAAAGTTCCCTCGCCGTAACAACCCTCGTTGCGCCCATATTGTACCACTCGGTGGCAGAGGCATAGTTTGTTATGCCCGCCTGGGTGGAAATATGGATATCCGTATTCGGTGTATATTTTTTTGCGAGCGTCATAACTCCGAGATCGGAAATGATGAAAGCGTCAACGCCTGTCTCGGCGGATTCCATAAGAAAATCGGGAAGTTTGTCAATCTCATCGTTTCTCGGAACAGTGTTGCAGGTCAGATAGACCTTAACGCCCTTTTTATGTGCGGCGTCAACCGCATCCTTGAGTTCTTTCGCCGTAAAATTGGCGGGTGCGGCACGCATCGAAAACGCCGAACCGCCGACATAGATCGCATCGGCTCCGAAATACAGAGCTCTTTGGAATCTTTCCATATCGCCCGCAGGCGAAAGAAGCTCGGGAATAACTGTTTTAATATTACTCATAACTGTCCTTTAATCTGCTGAGCTGTTCGCCTTAATAATAAGCACAAGGTTATTCTTATGCTCCTTAAAGGTTGAAGCTGTGTAAATTTCGCCCGACTTATCGTGAGCAAAGAAATAGTAATCGGTATCCGCAGGATAAAGAGCGGCTCTGATTGCGTCGATACCGGGGTTACATATCGGTCCCGGAGGAAGTCCCTTGACCGCACTGGTGTCATAGGCATTGTAGTAAACATTGCCCTGAGCCTCGCCGACCGTCGGAGTTACGTAGTTGCTGATATAAAGTGCCGTACTGTCGCATCCGAGCGTCGGATAGTCGGCAGGATGGTTAAGTCGGTTATGAATAACCGAGGAAATAACCTTCATCTGGTCGGTGTTCGCCGCCTCTTTCTGAATAATGGAGGCGATAGTAATTATCTCATCTCTCGAAAGACCGAGCTCCTGAGCACGCTTATCATACTCATCCTCCCATTTTGACTCAAAGTTCTGGAGGAACTTGTTGATAACGTAATTTGCATCGGCATTGACATAGAAATCGTAGGTATCCGGGAAAAGATAGCCCTCCATTTTAAGGTATCTCTTGCTGTTGTTCTCAATCTCGTTGAGGAAATCGTAGTCATATTTACCGGTTCTCATTGCCGTGAGAATTTTTGCCGAATTGCAGACGTCGTATTTTTCGAGCTTCTCGACAATCTGAGTTGCAGTCCAGCCCTCGGGGAAGCTGAGTGAAATCGACTCAGCGGTAACGGGTGCCGCCATAATGTCCTTGAGCATACCCTCAACACCCATCTTGCTGTTGAGATAATACTGACCGCTGAGATATGTCTCGTCGTCAAAGCCTCTGAACTTTGTGAACATTTTACAGAAGAGCTTCCTCTTGATCAGTCCGTTGTCCTCAAGAATATCAATAATCTCGCTGTATGAAGCGTCCGCAGGAATATCAACGGGCTTATTCTCGTCGCTCCTGTTAACGGCAAGCATATCGCCGACGCAGGTGATTCCGATATAGGAAAGTATGATCGTTGAAATAAGAATGAACGCCATAAAGCCCACGGCAGCCTTGCCGCCGACCTTTTCGATATCATTCTTAACTCTCTCGATTCTCTGGTCACGTGTCAGCTTTCCGTGCTTTACAGTGGATTTTTTATTTTCCTTATGTTCTGGAACGGCGGTTTCGTTCGTTCCGTCCTTGTGTGAAGCGCTGTGATGCTTCTGATAATTGGAGAAATATATTCCGCCGGACTGAGGCTTCGGCTCGTCATCCTGAGGCGTATCAATCAACGATTCGTCAATGTGAACAACGAATTTTTTCCTTTCCTTAGGCGGCTGTGAAACAGGCGGCT
>USJJ01000216.1 GCA_900554995.1 uncultured Ruminococcus sp.
GTGTTAAGGGCGGCATGACCAACTGCCAGAACGAGATGAAGAAGGCAGTTGCTGCTGGTTACTGGAACCTGTTCTCCTTCAACCCCGCTGCTAAGGCAGAGGGCAAGAACCCGTTCACAGTTGATTCTAAGGTTCCCGCAACAGACGGTTACCGTGCATTCCTCATGAACGAGGCTCGTTACTCCGCTCTTACACGTTCGTTCCCGGAGAGAGCAGAAAAGCTCTTCGAGAAGGCAGAGGACGGCGCAAAGGATCGTTATGCACATCTCCAGAAGCTTGTTAAGCTCTATGGAACAGAGGAATAATCCCTCGGAATAAAATAAGTTAAGCAGGTAGTTGCCTCGGCAATTACCTGCTTTTTCTGTTAAAAGAACCTGTATGGACTTTATTTTGAAATAGCAGGAATTCAAGGGGAGGCGGCTTGAAGAGACGGAGGGGATAAAGATAAGCTCAATAAAAACTTACCAAACATCTGATGTCAAAACATTTTTTTCACTTCCAATTCGTGCGTGCGGAGTAATCCATTTTTTCATAAAACCGACTGCTGATTTTCTGCAATGCAATAAAATTCTCGGAAAGCATTGATACAAAGCCGCTTTTTTGTTATAATTTTCTTAACGCAACCGACGGTTGACAAATTATACAATCCGGTTTCTTACGTTCAACCGAAAAAAAGTATGATTGCAACAAGAAAAGAAGGAATCGTTATGATTCCGGCAGATAAAATAATTTCGCTCCGCAAAAAAGCGTGCTGATCACAGGAGCTGTATACGGCGCCGTCACGTTTATATCAAATTCGGTCGGCGACAGGGAGAAAAAGCAATGAACAATATAATTGAAATAAAAAATCTTATAAAATCTTTCGGCGATGTTAAGGCAGTAAGAGACATTTCTTTCCACGTCGTGGAGGGCGAGCTTTTTGCATTTCTCGGCGTTAACGGCGCAGGAAAAAGCACGACAATTTCGGTAATGTGCGGTCAGCTTTCCAAGGATTCGGGTTGTGTTGAAATCTGCGGCAAAAGCATTGACAGCTCGCTTGACGAGGTAAAAAGAAACATCGGAGTTGTTTTTCAAAATTCGGTGCTTGATTTTTCACTCACTGTAAACGATAATCTCAGAAGCCGTGCGGCGCTTTACGGGATTAAGGGAGCAGAATATAAAAAGAGAGCCACTGAGCTGGCGGAATTGCTTGATTTCAGAGATCTGATGAATCGCACGGTCGGCAAGCTCTCGGGCGGTCAGCGGCGCAGAATTGATATTGCACGGGCTCTCCTGCACAGACCTAAGCTGTTGATTCTTGACGAGCCGACGACGGGTCTTGACCCGCAGACAAGGAAACTCCTTTGGCAGGTGGTCAACGATCTGCGCAAGAGGGAGAATATGACTGTTCTGCTTACAACTCACTATATGGAGGAGGCGGCAGATGCGGATTATGTTGTGATTCTCGACAGCGGGAGAATTGTTGCAGAGGGTACGCCGCTCGATTTGAAAAACACATATACGGGTGATTTTATAACAATATATAAGGCAGATGAAAGCTGTGTAAAGACGCTCGGTATGCCGTATGAGGTTGTCCGTGACGCAATTCGAGTTTCGGTGCCGAACACTGCGGCGGCGACAAAGCTGATTACGCAGAATCCGGAACTGTTCACCGATTATGAGGTCACAAAGGGAAAGATGGACGATGTTTTCCTTGCCGTGACAGGAAGAAAGCTGACGGGAGGCGAAGAAAAATGACAGGACTCGGTAATCTGATAAGGCGCAACATCCGTCTGTTCTTCAAGGATAAGGGTATGTTCTTCTCGTCCCTTATTACGCCGATTATTTTGCTCGTGCTTTATATAACTTTTCTTGCAAAGGTTTACCGTGACAGTTTTATGTCGGCATTCCCGACAGGGGTTACTGTCGGCAATGAACTTATTAACGGTATTGTCGCAGGGCAGCTCGTTTCTTCACTTTTGGCGGTAAGCTGCGTTACGGTCGCTTTTTGCTCAAATCTGTTGATGATAAACGATAAGGTCAGCGGTGCTGTTCACGATCTCACGGTTTCGCCCGTTCGGCGTTCTACCCTCGCCCTCGGATATTTCATTTCTTCGGCGGTTTCAACTTTAATAATAAGTTTTGCCGCTCTTGCGGCAGGACTTCTGTACGTCCGTACTCAGGGCTGGTATATGTCGGCAGGCGACCTCGGTTACCTTTTGCTCGACGTTTTTCTGCTGACGCTTTTCGGCACAGCGCTTTCGTCGTGCATAAACTTTGCGCTTAAAACGAGCGGTCAGGCGTCCGCAGTCGGCACGATTGTCAGTGCGGGCTACGGATTCCTCTGCGGAGCATATATGCCGATGTCACAGTTCGGCGGAGATTTGCAAAAGACGCTGATGTTTCTCCCCGGCACATACGGCACAAGCCTGATCCGCAATCACGCAATGGCAGGAGCTTTCCGTAAAATGGACAGTATAGGGTTTCCGCCGCAGGCAGTCGAAATGATGAAGAACGCAGTTGATTGCAAGCTGTTCTTCTTTGACAATGAAGTGACCGTGCCTATGATGTATGCGGTGCTCTGCGGTTCGACCGTATTGCTGATTCTTTTGTATATTCTTCTTAATAAAACAACTTCCGGGAGAACAAAATGAGCAAGTATAAACCGCTTTGGGACTATGTGAGAACACAGAAGGCTGATTTTGTCCTGACTTTTGATCGAATAGAAGAAATTCTCGGAATTTCGATTGATCATTCCTTTTTAACTTATAAAAAGGAGCTTTCAAAATACGGATGGCAGGTCAACAAAATTTCAATGAAAAATAGGACGGTCAGTTTTATAAAATCGCAGTTGCCTATTGATTTACAGTGAATTTTGTTTTATTATTAATTTAAACCACAATGAACGGAGAATTGCTATGGATAAATTCGCGAGATTCAGATATCAGCCGTGCATCCCTATCGGACACGACGGAAGAAAAGTAACGGGATCGCCCGAACACGCCGCACTTTCAAGAAAGGCGGCAGGCGAGGGTATGGTTCTGGTGAAAAACGAGAACGAGACATTGCCGCTCGCAAAAGGCACAAAGGTAGCCTTATTCGGAAAAGGAACGATTGATTACGTAAAAGGCGGCGGCGGAAGCGGTGACGTTACGGTC
>USJJ01000217.1 GCA_900554995.1 uncultured Ruminococcus sp.
TATATTCTCTTTTTGAGTGTCTTAAGCTTAATTTCAACAAGCTCGTCAAAGGTGAAAATACCTCTCTGCTTGTTTTTAATAATGTCTCGCCATGTGTCGATATGAGCTTCCATGCCCTCTACTGAGGGTACGGTCTTTTTCTCATTTTCTGCCATTTTGTCAGCTCCTTATTTTCCATTTTGCCGGTTATAGCTTGTCACAAGGACTAAAACCAATTTATTATATCATTTATATTTTTTTATTTCAATAACTTATATAATTTTTTTAGCGGATAATCGGATTTTCACTGCGCAAATCCGTGCCGTACTCTACAGCGAGGTTCGATATAGGAACATTCTGTAGCGGTCGATGCCCACATCGACCCAAGAATAACAAAAGTTTTCCTCGGTGCTGAATAAAGTAAAATTGACAAGCGGATATTATATTGACAAAACAGATTTATAGCAGTAAAATATTCTCGTAAAAAGGGGCACGAAAACGATGCACTTTGTGCTGAAAAATCACCCCGAAAACAGGGGGAAATGCAATGAAAAGAACAGTGAAAAGAATTCTTTCAACGCTTTTGATTGTGGTTATGCTTATTGGCATTGCGCCTATGGGCGCTTTTAAATTTACTGCGAAAGCGAGCGCAAAAACAATCGAGGAATGCTCTGTAGGGGATTTAATTACTTTTGGCTCATATCCGCAGAGCAAGGTCACGGACGAAGAAATTCTTAACGGCATAAAGAGCGTTGAGGATAATTACAAATGGATCGATTATAACTATTATGCAGGAACAGGTGATTGGTGCGACGGTAACATGAAGCCTGTTGACGGAATGATGCTCTATAAGGACATAGTTTACGGTGGCAATAAATATCGTGCGGTAAAAATCAACCAATACCGTCCGGCTTCTACCGGATATTTGTCAACAGCGGATAAATCATATCAAGATGATAATGGGTATTATACGGGAAATACATACTATTTTAAATATGAGCCGCTCAGATGGCGTGTCCTCAATCCGAGCGAAGGATATGTTATGTGTAATATTATTATAGATTCGCAGGCATATCAAAACAGCCTCTATTTTGATTCTAAAAACTGTTTGTATTATATTAACAGTGAATATGAAAAATATCCGTCGGAATGGACAGTAAGCTTTATCAGACAATGGCTTAACGACAGTTTTTACAATGCTACTTTTACCGATGATGAAAGGGCACTTATTAAAACTTCGCATATCGAAAACAGCAGAGTTTATGACAATTGCTCTATGAATTTTGATACCGATGATAAAATTTTTCTTATTTCATATGGAGATGTAACGTCCCCTAAATATGGTTTTGATTATGAAACTGTATATACCGATTCTGCAAGATTGCTTAAGGGAACTGACTATGCCTTGTGTCAAGGTTTGCAAATTCCGTCAAAATACAGCGGAATGTCAAGCTGGTGGCTTCGTACAGCGATGTTTTCTACATTTGCATCATGGACTGCCGGATACGATGGAATGGCAGATGTTGATCAGATTGTAAACATGACTGATATCGGTGTTGTACCGGCATTTAAATTCAATCCAAAATCCACAATTTGTGATGTTCACGAGTACAAAGCTATTGTAACCGAACCAACATGCACGGAGCAGGGATATACAACTTACACCTGTACAAAATGCAATGACAGTTATGTTGATAACTATACCAATGCCCTCGGTCATGACTTTGGAGAATGGAAGCTTACAACGCCGGCAACCTGCACAGAAATCGGCGTTGAAACAAGATACTGCACTCGCTGTGACGTGAAGCAAACAAGAGATGTTGATAAATCTGCACATGTATTCGGCGAATGGAAAATCACAACCGCTCCGACCACAATTTCCGACGGAGTGAAAACACGTTATTGTAAAAATTGCGACGCTTTTGAAACCGAAAGTGTCGGCAAGCTGAAGCTGATATCCGTGAAGCTCAATAATATTGAGACGAACTATAAAAAATCCGGACAGCTTGAGCCGAAAATTACAAATCCCGATAATGTCGGCTACAAGGTCGAGTATAAATCCTCCGACCCCAAATGCGTTATCGTTGACGCCGACGGAAATTACTTCGCAGTTAAAACCGGTTCGGCAAAAATAACCTGCACCGTTACCGATGAATACGGCAAGGTTACAACCGCCGAGTGTAAAGTGAACGTTAAATATAGCGTTGTTCAGTGGATAATTATGATTGTCCTCTTCGGCTGGATTTGGTATTAATCGTATAGGTGTTAAATTATTATAGCTCCTCCTTTCGGGGGAGCTTTTGCTTTTAAGTTAAAAGAAAAATCCAAAGGTGCGATGTGGGCATCACACCCTACGATTTGCTATGACAAAGGCACTTTCTGTAGCGGTCGATGACCACATCGACCCAAGGTCAGAAGCAATTTACCAAGCCTTCTCCTCCACGGGGAAGGCTGATAAAATGTCAGCAGAAATTATCATTAAAACGTGAATTTTGTTGGTTCAACTCTCATATATGGCAGGCAAAAAACTACATATGAAAAATCAGGGATCGGAAAACCGACCCCCGAAAAGCAATTTTTATATTTCTTTGCCGAGAATTTTTGCACTCTTGCAAAGCTTTTTGATTTTTATATATTCATTTTTGCCCGGGCAGATGTCGTAAATTCCGAGCACGGAAAGCACATACCAAGCCGCCGTCGCTCCGTTGTCCTCGTCGCCGGGGAAACCGTCGTCTGTGTAGCTGAACGCCTCTTCACAGAGCTTTTTGACCCAATATTCGCTCTTTTCTTTATCGCCGAGAGCGGCAAACATATACGGCAGGTGGAAGCTCGGCTGATTGGAAATTGCACACTGACCGAAATCGACCGCCGCCATCTCCGCCATCTCATGAATCTCCGAGCCGTAGCCGCTTGTGCAATAAATCGGCGGAGTTGCGAAAAGCTCGTCGAGCTTTGCAATCAGCTTATCCTTACCGCCGTAAAGCTCGGCAAGTCCGTCGATATCGTGCGGAACAGAGAACGACGACTGCCAGGCACTGCCCTCGGTGTATTCGTCCGCCCAGTCAAAGCAGTCAAACGGTTCTTTGAACGTTCCGTCGGTCTTTTTCGCTCTCATAAAGCCCGTTTCGGGATCAAAAAGATTCTTGTAA
>USJJ01000218.1 GCA_900554995.1 uncultured Ruminococcus sp.
GCCGCCGATCGACATCTACGACGCCGCCGTTTGGATGAGCATTACGCCGCTCAGTGAGCTTTCAATTCAGAACGGCGGCGCAACGGTTGAAATCCCCGACTTTACGAACGGCAAATATAAAAACCGCAAACCGAAAACAGACAGTATATATGACCTTAGATAATCAGGAGGGTAAAAATGACTAACAAATTAACAGCAATCGTTGTTGCGATAACTACAGTTCTTATGTCGCTCACAAGTATGTTCGTCGTGGTCAAGGCACCTAAGGATGAAACGGATTTCACCCCCGTTATCCGCTTTGTCGCTTGCAGTGATTCCCATTTAAAAACCGCCGCAGGCAAGGGCAGTTACAGAATTGAAAAGACTGCTAAGCTCGCATATGCAATCGCAAAGGCTGACGAAAAGTACAACAAGCTTGACGCATTTCTTATCAACGGCGATATTACAAACGACGGCAACATCGACCAGTTTGCCGGTTTCAAGGTTGTTGCCGATAAGTACATCCAGAGCGAAACGGAGCTTCTTCCGATAATCGCACTCAACCACGATTTCAGAAACATGAAGAAGCAGACCGTTGCCTATTTCTCACAGCTCATGGGCAAGGACACAGACTATCACAAGGTAGTCAACGGTTATCATTTTATCGGAATTTCGACTTCCGACGTTGAGGGTGTGAACTACACAGAGGCTCAGAGAGTATGGCTCAAGGCTCAGCTTGACGAGGCGGTTAAGGACGATCCTAACAAGCCGATCTTCGTCTCACATCACGAGCACGTTCGCAACACGGTTTACGGCAGTTCCGATTTTGACGGCTGGGGAATTGATGATTTCACCGATATTCTCGAGCAGTATCCGCAGGTTGTCGACTTTTCGGGTCACTCCCACTATCCGCTCAACGATCCCCGTTCGATTTGGCAGGGCAGCTTTACGGCAATCGGTACAGGTGCGCTCGCCTATATGGAGCTCACCGTTGAGGATCAGCGCAAGGTTCACCCGACGGGCAACGGACTTGAGGCTCAGTTCTGGATCGTTGAGCTTGATAAGGACAGCAATATGCGTCTGAGAGGTATTGACCTTATCGAGCAAAAGGTTCTCTGCGAATACATTCTTGCAAATCCCGCAAATCCGAACAACCGTGAGTACACGCCCGAAAAGCAGACGGCAAGAGCCACCGCTCCCGTTTTTGCCGAGGACGCAAAGCTCGAGGTTTTCAAAGCAGCAAAGAATGTAACCGTAAGATTTGATGCGGCTCGGTCAACAGATTCGGAGCCGGTATTCCTCTATACGGTTAAAGTTCTCAACGCCGACGGAGAGGTTGTCAAATCCGACTGGGTACTTCCGAAATACTACTCCGCTACGGTGGAGAAGCACGAAAGACTCAAGCTCGGTAAGTTTGAAAAGGGCGAATACACCGTATCCGTAACCGCAAAAACTGCATGGGGCGCCGAGTCCGAAGCTATGACTGCAAATTTCACGGTTAAATAAACTATGGCAACCTTACTTTTAATTGTTATATTTATCGACTTTGTTGGGCTCGGAATCCCCGATTCGCTTTTTGGCGCAGCGTGGCCTGCGATTAACAGCGATTTCGGGCTGCCTCTTTCGGCTGCCAATGCAGTCACCGTCACAATGACGGTTTGCTCCATTATTTCAAGCCTGATGAGTGCAAAGCTGACAGAAAAGTTTTCAACATCAAAAATTACATCAGTAAGTACAATGCTTACTGCTATCGGTTTGTTCGGATTTTCGATTTCAAAGAACATATATATGATGTTCTTTTTCACACTTTTCCTCGGCTTCGGTGCAGGTGCAATTGATGCGGCGCTCAACAATTATGTGGCAATTCATTACAAAGCGTCGCATATGAACTTTTTACATTGCTTTTACGGGATCGGAGTTACACTCAGTCCCTATCTAATGTCGCTCGCATTAAAAAACAGATCATGGCAAAGCGGCTATCGCTGGGCTTTTATCATTCAGCTCGTCATTACGATTATCGCATTTGTGTCTCTTCCTCTTTGGCGAAAAAATGACCCCTCATCTGAAACTGCCGGCAAAAAAAGCCGAAAGAACACCCTTACACAGTTGATAAGGCTCCCCGGGGTCAAATCAACATGGCTTGTTCTTTTTGGCTCGTGTTCACTTGAATATGTCAGCGGAACCTGGTCAAGCTCATTTCTTGTTAATTCAAGAGGACTCACAGTTGATAAGGCGGCGCTGTTTGTTACAGTTTATTACGGCGGAATGGCATTGGGACGCTTTGTTTCAGGAGTTCTTTCCTCAAAATTCAAACCGCAGCAGATTATCGCCGTCGGGACAATACTTATAGTTCCGGCAATTGCTCTTGTTGTTCAGCCGTTTGTTCCGATTTTGAGTGCAGTAGGACTTTTTTTCATAGGCTTCGGTAACGGACCCCTCTATCCAAACATGGTGCACCTTACTCCGATTCGCTTTGGCACTCAAATGTCGCAGGCGGTTATGGGCTCGCAAATGGCGGCGGCATATATAGGGATCCTCTCCATGCCGGCTTTAACAGGATTTCTTGCTCAAAAGTTTTCAACCGATATTTTCCCTTATTTCCTTGTCGCCTTGTACGGAATAATGCTCATTTCGCTTATTACCACACGAAAGGCAAAAATTTCATATGATTAATTTATTGAAATAAAGAATTTATTGACAAAAACTATTGATTAATTAAAAAAATACTGGTAGAATTAATACAAGTATAAACAGAAAGGAAAATATGTATGAAAAAAATTATTTCATTGTTACTTTCGGCAATTCTCGTGACAGCAATGTTCGGAATTTCCGCATCTGCAAGGGTTCTCGGCGACGTTAACGGCGATAAAGCTGCAAACTCCGTTGACGCACTGAAGATACTTCTTTACTCCGTCGGTTCGGACGAAAGCATCAGCCCGAAGCTCGCCGACGTAAACTGCGACGGCAGAGTCAACTCGGTTGACGCCCTCATCGTTCTCAACATTTCCGTCGGCGACTACGACGGTCCGACAACGGTTGAATACAAGGTAGATGTTGTTGACCCGATCCTCAAAACCGGCAAGTTCACCCTTTCAACAATTGTTGCCACCACGGATGAAAACGGAAAGCCGACCAAGGTTCCCAC
>USJJ01000219.1 GCA_900554995.1 uncultured Ruminococcus sp.
TCCTCATTCTTATGATTATGGTATTCCCCCTCACACGACTGATTGTCGGCACCGTTGTCGGTACTCCCGCAACGGTTGTCCCCCTTGTCATTGCGGCATTTCCGTTCGTGGCAAGACTTGTTGAGAGCAGTCTCAGGGAGATCAACCCGAGCATCATCGAAACGGCGCAAAGTATGGGTGCCTCCCCTCTTCAGATCATCGTTAAGGTTATGATCCCCGAAAGTGTTCCGTCGCTCATTTCAAACGGAACAATCGCACTGACCACCGTCCTCGGCTATTCGGCAATGAGCGGTATCATCGGAGGCGGCGGACTCGGTAAAATTGCCATCAACTACGGCTATTACAGATACCAGACCCTCATAATGATCTTTGCGGTTATATTCCTGATTATCATCGTCCAGATCTTCCAGAGTCTCGGCACCTTCCTCGCAACAAAATGCGATAAAAGATTAAAAAACAAGAAATAAAAATCACGGCAAACCGCGACTTTTTCGCCGCAGGTTTGCCGTTTTATTGTTTTTTAACATACAAATCCGATTTTCAAAAAAATTATTACGTTCTTTTATTAAAATGTATAAAATTTTGTGTTGTCGATATGCTAAAACGGCATTTTAATGTTGACTTTTGTGTCGTTTTATGGTTAAATATATAATAAGTATAAATATGATTATTTACGTGATTGAGGTCTTAAAATGAAGTTTATAAGAATACTTATTGTGATAGTTTTTATAGCCGTTGTGGGTGCCTGGTCTGTAAATGTTGTTCTCTCAAAAACAGTTAAGGATCACACTCCCCCGGTCATAACATCAGACCGTGATGTGCTTGAGCTCTCGGTCAAGGACGATCGGAGCAAGTTGCTCACGGGTCTCACCGCAACCGACGACCGTGACGGAGATCTTACATCCGACATCCTCGTCGGTACACACTCACGCTTTATTTCCGAGGGCGTGTGCGACATCACCTACCTTGTCTTCGACGCAAACAAAAATGTCGGCAAATTCACAAGGCGCACAAAATATACGGACTACACCGAGCCTGTGTTCTCGCTCAAGGAACCGCTTATGTTCAAGTCGGGCGACACAGTTTCGATGTTCACAAAGATAAGCCTCACGGACTGCCTCGACGGAGACATCTCTTCCAAGGTAAAGATCGTTGTCAACGACATCGACAATTCAAAGCTCGGTACATACTATGTCACATTTGAAGCGTCGAACAGCTATGCGGACGTTGTAAACCGCAAGCTCCCCGTCAACATTGTCAACGATACCGCCGATTCGCCGCATATCGAGCTGACGGACTACCTCATCTATGTTAATGTCGGCGACACGATTCATCCGCAGAAATATATTAAATCCGTCACGGATAAATATGATTCAAACATCGGTTCGGATAAGGTTGAAATCAACTCCATGGTCGATACAAAAACACCCGGAGTTCACCAGGTAGCATACAGCTACACCGATTCAAGAGGACTTACCGGTCATTCGTTCCTTATTGTCATTGTCAGAGAGGGATAACCATGAAAGATAACACATCGTCTAAATCAAATCAGATGAATATTTTCATTGTCCTCCGAGATCTTCTTCGCAATGCGCTTTTCATTTTTATGGCGGCAATGATCGGATTTTTCGGCGTCACCCTGTACGGAAGATATATTCGTGTTCCGGAGTACACCTCATCCTCAACGCTTGTCGTCACAGCTAAGAGCACGACCTATGCCAACGCATATGCCGCTCTGTCGACAGCTTCCTCAATGGCAGGTGTTCTCAAGGAGGTTTTCGAGAGCGATATACTTATGCAAAAGGTCAGGGAGAGCGAGGGCAATCTCCCCGGCGGAATCTCCGTATCCGCAAACGTTATTTCAGGCACCAACCTCCTTGTTCTTGAGGTCACAGCCAACGATCCCAAAACCGCATATATCGTCAGCAATTCCATACTTTCAAATTACAACGGTATTTCCGATTATCTTTTCTCCAATGCCGTTCTCGAAATTGTTTCCGAGCCGCAGATTCCTACGGCGGCTTCAAACTCATTCAATCTCCCGATGTACCGCATCTTTGCCGCAATCGCAATGGCGGCGCTCGTTGCGGCGATTGTTGTCGTGGACAGTATGACGAGAAAGACATTCAAGACCGTATACAGCGCTCAGGAGGAGCTTGAGGGCGACTGTTTCGGCGTCATCACTCACGAAAAGAAGTTGCAGACGCTCAGGTCGTTTATCCGCAGACCGCGCAAATCCGTGCTTATCAGCTCTCCGACCTGCAGCTTCGCCTTTGAAGAGAGCAACCGCAAATTTGCCGAAAATCTTCGATTCAAGATGGATCAGAACGGCTGCAAGCGTGTGCTCGTCACAAGCGTTGCCGAAAACGAGGGCAAATCAACAGTTTCCACCAATCTCGCCATTGCCCTGAGCAGTATGGGCAAAAGGGTTCTTCTTGTCGATGTCGATTTCCGCAAGCCTGCTCTTTATAAGATTGTGGAGAGGGAAAAGAAATCCGTTCCCGATATTATTTCGTACATTGACGGCGAATCCGACATCGACGACATCATCCGCAAATTCTCGAGAACAGGCGTGGATATGATAATGAACTTCGGATCGAAGAAAGATTCGGCTACGTATATCCGTTCTCTCAAGCTCCAGGAGCTGCTTGATTACGCCGATAAGCATTATGATTACATTGTGCTTGACTCCTCCCCGATAATTGTCGGAACGGACGTCCAGCTTATTTCGGATATTGTAGACTGCTCTTTGATCGTCATCCGTCACGACTTTGTTCGCCTTGCGGATATCAATACCGCTATCGACGACATCAAGGACGGCAGTGCAAACTACCTCGGTTATGTTCTTAACGATTACCGTGAATTCAATATGCGTGTGACCGGAGACAATGTCTACGGCTACGGCAATTACGATAACTATGAATACGGCAAAGCTGTCACAAGCAGCAAGGTTGAGGAGCGAAAATGAATACTATGAATGCAAACATAAATAAAGACGACACACTCGACCTTCACGTTTTGCTGAAGGACGTGCTGAAAATAATCAAAAAGGCATGGTGGATCTGCATTGCGGTGTTCGTGTGCCTTTCCGCCGTCTACTGCGGCTACCTCAAAT
>USJJ01000220.1 GCA_900554995.1 uncultured Ruminococcus sp.
TGAAATAATTATAAGTACCGGCGGAACGATAAACATAAGAGCCGAGATTGCGTCCTTAGCCTCCTGTGTCTGCTCGGGAGCCGTACCCTCATATTTTGTAATACTGAATGTCAGGTACATAATGATACACTGAACCGTGTATGCCATCTTCTGAAGGAAGCCCTTCATCGAAAATGTAAGGCTCTGATTCCTCTTTCCGAGCTTATATTCGCCGTAGTCAACAACGTCGGCAAGCATAACCGTCTGGTTGACGAACATACTTCCGATACCGATTGAGGTGATAAGGTAGCAGGCACCGAGTCCGTAAACATTGCCGCCGAAGCCGTATCCGATGACAGCCATTCCAATGTATCCTATTGCCGCCATACCGAGCGACAGCTTATAAATAGATCTGTTGTTCATCTTCAGCTTTGAGCAGATCGGGATAACGGCAATACCGATTACCGAACCGACTGCGCCGAACATATTGAACTTTGACTGGAGATTAAGGTCACCGGCGACCGAGTTGAAGTAGTAACTGCTGATTCCCGAGGTCATATAGTAGCCTGCGTTTGAAATCATTGCAAAGAGCATAAACGTAAGAAGCTGATCGTTCTGCTTTACAACGCTTAATGCCTGCTTAAAAGAGAACTTCTCTCCGCCTTTGATTACATTTCTTTCCTTTGTCGAGGCAACGCTGATGCTTGCAAAAGCAACAAGCATAACTGCGGCAATGATCGACCATTTGCCGAAGCCGACCCTTAAGCATTCGGGGGTCATAGTCTTGAGACTGCTCTCACTTGAGCCGCCGAGATATGCAACGATCGGAGCAGTGAGAATAAGTACGATTCCCTGACCCAGACCGGAGAATGTTCTTGCAATTGTTGAAATGAAGTTTCTATCCTTCTCCTCTGTCGCAAAGGACGGAATCATCGACCAGTAAGGGATATCAGCCAATGTATTCGACATACCCCAGAGCACATAAAAAATTGCAACATAAACATACATCCAAACCGAATTTGTCGGTATTCCGGGATTATTGAATAAGAGGCAGAGAACAACCGCATTCGCAATTGCACCCCTGAGAATCCACGGACGGTATTTGCCCATTCTGCTGTTTGACATATCAACAATAGTTCCCATCATCGGGTCGTTGATGCCGTCCCACAGTCTTGCAATAGGAGCAAGAATAAGCAGAAACAGTGAGCTGATACCGAGCGCATTTGTCAGATAAAGCGACAGGTAAGAGTAGAACAGACCATAGCTCAGATCAAGACCGACTGCACCGACACCGTAGCCGATTTTTTCTCTGAAAGGAACTTTTTTATCCATTTTGATACCCACTTTCATTAATTAAGTAACCGCCGCAGATAATACGGCTGCCACATAGCCTAAACCAATCTATATAATACCACAAAAAAACATTTTAGACAATAGGAAAAATGACGTTCCCGTAAAAGAAACGCCATTTTATCTTGTACAAATCTATATTCAGATTTTTTCCATACCGACCGAGATCTTAAGTATTGTAAGTGCATCGACTGAATTGATTCTTCCGTCGCCGTTAGTATCGGCGTTCATAAACTGCTCCTCTGTCTTGATTGTGTCATTAAGATCAACCGAATACTGAAGAACGATCAGTGCATCAGCCGAATTAATTTTTCCGTCGCCGTTGACATCGGGATATGCTTTCGGAAGCTCGGTAATATTCACTCTGAATCTGCAAACGGTGCAGAGCATATATTTTTCACCGGTTTTGGTGATCGTCGGTCTTCTTTTGATTACCCACTCACCGCTCGGTGTATGACCCTTGGCAGGAATCTCCTCGTCAAACTTTTCTCCGCAGAGCTTGCAGGTAACAACATAATTGCCCTTGGTGGTGCAGGACGCCTCTTTCGAGATAACCTTGCTGACCTCGGGGTGCTTACAAACAATCTCAAACGTCGTGACATAGCCCTCGCCGTAGCCATTAATTCCGGCAACATACATCTTTGCAGTACCTATATCCGTATTTCTTACATAAACAATTCTGTAATCCTTGCCGAATTCAACCTTTGCACCGTTCGTCAGTTTAATTTCCGCCGCCGGAGTTATCTCCGACTTTGTGTACTGCTGCTCCGGAACGCCGCTGAGCGTACCGAGAGAGATATCCTTGACAATCTCGGTTTTCGGCTTTGTCTCCGACGAATCAATGTATGAGGCAAGATTCTTATTGTCGGCAACCGTTATAAACTTCAGTCCGTCATCACACGAGGCAAAAGCATTCTTGCCGATCGACGTGTTTTTAGAAATTTTCACGGTATTAAGAGTATAGCAATCTCGGAATGCCGCAACACCGAGCTTTTTAAGAGTGAACGGAAGTTCAACATCGGTGATACGGATACAGCCCTTGAACGCTGACATAGCTATGGTTTCAAGACCAAGCGGGAGCGTGAGCTTTTCAATGCCGGTGCATCTTTCAAATGCAGATTCATCGATCAAAGTTACTTCCTGCGGAATTACGAGTTCTTTGATTCCCGAACAGCCTGCAAAGCTCTCCCTGCCTATATACTGAAGTCTTGACGGAAGAGTAAGATTCTTAATCTCTGCGTGGTTCATAAATGCGGCATATTCGATTCCGACAATCGGCAAGCCCTTATACTCATCGGGAATATTAACCGTATCGTATGTCATACAAAGATAGTCTGTGATTATATATCCGTTGCCATCTTTATTGAGCTTGAGGGTAAGATCATTGACTGTGTTGCGGAGGATTGTAAATGTTGCGTTCGATGCCGTTACTTTATCCGTCATATCAACGAATCCGGAGTTGTAGGCGTTGTTGATCTTTAATTTAAGATCACAGCTGCCATGCTCAGCAAGCGGCTTAACCTTAAACGTAACCTGAGCAAAATCATTTGAAAATACGTAGTTATTTCCGCCCGAAAGACACCAGTTAACCTTTCCTGCGATATTGTGATTCTCCGAGAATACCTCGCCGTTAACCTGCTTATCCCTCGCCTTTCTCAAGCCCTTGCCCGGAGTTACCTTTACGATTTCTAGCTTAGTCGTGTCATAGGACAGGCTCATATCAAGAGCGGCAATTTTGTTATATGACTTA
>USJJ01000221.1 GCA_900554995.1 uncultured Ruminococcus sp.
GTGATATTGAACATTCGATTGAGAATATTTCCGGGACAAAGGCGGAAGTTTATATGATTGTCCGCTTTGCCGGTCGTTAAATCCTTTGAATTTTATTCAAAACTCTTCACAAGCCATTCCCTGCCCTATCAGCCCGACATTGAGGCATTCACCGCCGATCAGATTTTGCCTATGGTCGAGGCGGATCTCGGAATCGGATTTGTGCCCGAGGCGTTTCTGCCGAAGAAAAACAATGTCTCCGTAATCGACCTGAAAGAAGAAATCCCCGAAAGACACGTTGTCCTTATAAAGAGAAAGGATCAGTCGCTCGGTATGGCATCAAAAGAACTCGAACGAATGATATTAGAACAACGGAATGTATAAATCTCAGACACGAATTTTTGTTGAAATTATTGTTTTCTGTTGTATTCTTGAATTTTACAATCAATTATTCACAAGCCGATTTGTCAAACGCTGTATTTTCTTTAATCAATTTGCTTTTTTTCTTTTTAATCATTGATTTTTCAGCCGATTTGTGATAATTTTTTATTATACAATTTTATCATTTTGACAGGAGGGTCACAAATGAAAAGATTTATCAGAAAAGCTCTTGCGGTAGTTCTCACCTGTGCTCTGGCTTTCGGCGCCGTTACCTGCTTCGCCGCAGACGGCAAGAAATACTATGATTACGGCACCTACGTCCTTTTGGGCGACAGTGTTGCCAGCGGACACAACGATCTTGTTTATGTCGATTCCGAGTTCAAGCGTGTTGAGGACTCATACGGTGCATATGTTGCCGATACACTCGGTGTGGAATATATCCCTATGGCTTGCCCGGGATTCAGGACAATTGATATGCGTTATATGCTCGAGGACGACTATCCGGGCGATGACTATCTCTTCCACGATGCACACGATCCCGAGGTCATTAAGTCAAGGATTCCCGAGTACCGCCGTGCAATTTCCGACGCAGGTCTTATCACCCTTGGCATCGGCGGAAACGATTTCGGTACATATCTCACATGGGTAATCGCCGATATTATGGAAAAAGAGGGCATTTGCGGTGAATACGTAACCGCATTGAGAGATCTTCTGAAGCAGAACGGCATTGAAAGCGAAAAGCTCGATAAAATCGTTGAGCTTGCAAAATTGACGGATTCAATGCCCGAACTTGTAAAAATTCTCCCGCAGGCATTGAAATACGGGCTTGAAAACTTCTTTGAAAACTGGAATCATGTTATCGAAGATATTTATGCTCTCAACCCCGATGTTCAATTGATGGTTATCGGTATGTTTGACAACGGTGTCAAGAACGAAGATGATGCGGCGGCTAGTGAAGCCGGCGGACAGGGGCTCAACCTCGGTCAGCTGGTTGTCGATATGGCAAACACTCCGATGAAAGAAGGCGCCGAGAAATACGGCTATATTTTTGTCGACACAACGGGTACAATCTGCGACACATATCATCCGAAAGCGGTGGGTCACAGACACATTGCCGACAGAATTCTCGAGGCATTGCCCGATGCCACCTTCCCGTATACGGACGTTGCGCAGGAGTCCAAGTACTTCGACAGCATTGAATTTATGTACAGGAAGGGCTATATTCTCGGCACTTCCGACACGCAGTTCAGCCCGGATGCCGCATTGACAAGAGCCGCATTTGCTCAGGCTCTTTACGGTATAGCAGGAACTCCGGATGTTGATATTGAGAATGCATCTTTCAGCGATATTGACATCTCTTCCTCCGAAATTAAGGCGGCGGTTTGGGCAATCGACAACGGAATCTTGACGGTAACGGACGGCAAGTTTTCTCCCGACGGCGAAGTAACGATTGTTGATTTTGCGATCAGTATGATCCGATTCTCTGTATCGGACGGATTCAATTTTGCCAAACTGATGAAAGCCGTAACTATGGCATTCAATCTTATTAAGGAAAACGGATTTGCATCTCTCAGCAAATCTCTCACCCGAGCTCAATCAGCCCAAATGCTGACAAGCTACTGTAATTATTAATAGAAAAGCAAGCCGCCGGTTAAACCGACGGCTTGTTCTGCCTCTTAAATATTAATTTCGCATTGCCACCGAAATGGCTCCCGATTCACGGCAATGCGTCATATCCCCGACAGCCGCTAATCTGCGGCTGTTTATTCTTGCTTACTTTTTTTGGCAGGGGCAGAAGGACTTGCCGCGTGCTTCGCACTCTTATGGCTCGCCGACCGTTGCCGTGCAACAGTACCCGTCTCGCCTCTCCTCGCTAAAAACAGTCCACATGGCTGTTTTCTTGACGTTCAGACCCTCTCGGGTTCAAGTCCTCATAAAAAAAGAGCCGCACTTCTGCGACTCTTTCATTCTGGCAGGGGCAGAAGGACTTGAACCCTCGGCACGTGGTTTTGGAGACCACTGCTCTACCAACTGAGCTATACCCCTGTGGAACGGATATATTATACCACATCCGTTCTGGAATTGCAATACCTTTTTTCAAAAAAATACGACTTTTTTATGAGCCGTGCTCTGCACAAAATAATAGCTTTTTAAGCTTATTAAGTCATTGATAAAAAAGCCGATATTGTATATAATGATAACAACGAACAACGGCATTTCAAAAAACAGGAGGTACTTATGTCAAATCCATATCTTCCAAAATGGGAATATATTCCCGACGGCGAGCCGAGAGTTTTCGGCGACCGTGTGTATATTTACGGCTCCCACGACAGAGCAGGCTCAGATTCATTCTGCGACTATGTGCTTAAATGCTGGAGCGCACCGCTTTCCAATTTAAATAAATGGACCTGCCACGGTGATATTTTTCACGTCCGTGACGACCGTGACCATAAATCGGACATCGAAAAAACAGGGGATAACATAATGCTTTATGCTCCCGATGTAGTTGAAAAGGACGGAAAATACTATCTCTATGCATATATAATCAACTCAAAGGGCTGCGTCGGCGTGAGCGACAGACCCGAAGGTCCGTTCAAGCTTCTTTCCGAGTATAAATATACCATTTCTGACGAGGTCTGCTGCAACGGCTGGTTCATTGACCCCGGTGTTTTCGTGGACGATGACGGACGTACATACATCTGC
>USJJ01000222.1 GCA_900554995.1 uncultured Ruminococcus sp.
GATGTGGAGATAGCCGTTCGGCTCGGGCGGGAATCTTGTCTGAACGCGTGATTTTACTCCGCTTGCAAGATCCTCGTCGATAAAATCATGTATAAAATTTGACGGTCTTTTTTCTTCCATAATGCCCTCCGATTATTTGTAGTTTTTAATGGCATCTTCAAGTCTTGATTTAACCTTCTCTCCGCCCAGAAGAGCGATAATAGAGTGAAGATCGGGCGTGTTGCGGCGTGAGGTTATCGCAATTCTGATAACCGTCGAAACATCGCCCACGTGACCCTTGAATGAGTCGGGATTTTTCTTGTATTCCTTGACGTTCGGGGTGTAGCCGAGCGGCTCGCAGAGATCCTTGATTTTTGCAAACCAGGTGTCCTTGTCGTCCGATGCGTCAAAAATATCAATGTATTTTTCAAGGATAGCGACCGCATCCTCTTTGCTGATGCCTTCCGGAAGCGTGTAATCGGGAGTGTAAAGCTCATCGTAGAAATACGAAATATAGTCCTTTACCTCGTCCCATTTTGCAATATCCTTACGTGGCTTTGCCGTTCCTCTGTCAATCGAGAAGATTCCCTTTGCAAAATCTGCGTTGCCGCCGAGAAGTGCGTAAAGCTCGGGATCATTATCCTTTGCCCACGCCGATGCTTTGTCATATACCTCGTCGGCAGACATAAGCGAGATCACATTTTTGCTTACATCATTGAGCTTGTTGAGGTCAAACAGTGCACCGCTTGCACTCATCTTTTTGAGATTGAACGGGAATGCACTCTGAGGAGCGGTCTTGTTGGCTTTTCGCCAATCCTCAAAGTTGGAGTTCGCAATTGTAAGAAGATATTCGATAACGCTCTCTTTCGGATATCCGCTTTCGGAATAGAACGAAACTGAAGCCTCGGGATCCTTGCGCTTTGAGAGCTTTCTCTTGCCGCCGTTGTCCTCTTTCATAATCGGGGAAATGTGAGCGTACTTCGGAACCTTAAATCCGCACGCCTTGAAAAGCTGAATATGGAGCGGAACGGAGGATATCCATTCGTCTCCGCGCAGCACGTGCGTTGTACGCATTAAGTGATCGTCTACAGCGTGGGCAAAGTGATAGGTGGGTATACCGTCCGATTTTAAAATTACAAAGTCTTCGTCGTTTTCGGGCATTTCGATTTTGCCCTTGATCATATCGTCGAACCTGATTCGGTGATCAGCCTGTCCGGGGGAGCGGAGCCTTAATGTATACGGACACCCCGATTCAATTTTTTCTTTCTGCTGCTCAAAGGTGAGATCGCGGCATCTTGCCCATTCGCCGAAGTAGCCCTGAATATCCGTTCCCGCCTTTTCCTGCTCGGCACGGATCTCGTTAAGCTCCTCCTCGGAACAGAAGCAGGGATAAGCCATTCCCTGAATGACAAGCGATTTTGCGATCGACTGGTAAACATCCTTACGTTTACTCTGCTGGTATGGACCGTATTTTCCGCTCTCCTCCTCAAAGCCCATAACGCCCTCGTCGGGAGTTACGCCGAAATCGGCAAGACCTTTGATTATTGCGGAAACGCCGTCCTCAATCTCACGTTTCTTATCTGTGTCCTCAATTCTGAGGAAGAACACACCGTCGTCGGTGGCACGTGTTGTGAGCTTTGAAATCATTGCGGCGAAAAGTCCGCCGAGATGGAGAAAGCCTGTCGGACTGGGTGCAAATCTTGAAACCCTTGCACCCTCGGAAAGACCTCTTTCGGGATATATTTTTTCATAATCCTCGGGAGTTTTTGTTATGTTGGGAAACAAAAGCTCGGCGAGGTTTTCATTGTCTGTCATTGCAAATTCCCCTTTGAGTAAATATATAAATACATATTACATTATCGCAGAAAAGCGCCGCAGTGTCAAGGCTT
Organism: uncultured Ruminococcus sp.; assembly: GCA_900554995.1. Classification (GTDB taxonomy): domain Bacteria; phylum Bacillota; class Clostridia; order Oscillospirales; family Acutalibacteraceae; genus CAG-488. Next base: position 1,869 of record USJJ01000222.1, read on the forward strand.
TGAACCGCTTTTTATTTGACGTTATCATACTTTCATATATTGACTATTAACAACACAATATGATATAATTCCTATATGTGTGCAAGTAACTTAATGAGAGGGTTTTTGCTTTGAGAAAAACAGTTATTGAGCCTAACGGAAAAAATTTCCAATATTGGAAGGATATCTGGAACTACCGTGAGCTTGCGTTTAACCTCGCAAAGCGTGATATTACGGTAAGATATAAGCAGACGAGGATCGGTCTCGGATGGGCGATCATTGCGCCGATTATCAATATGTTTGTTTCGACGTTCATCTTCGGAACTCTTGCCGGACTTTCATCTGACGGAAGTGCCCCGTACTTTATAATGGTTTATGCCGGCAGTATTCCGTGGAACCTTTTCTCGAAAAATGTGTCGCAGTCCTCATCAACATTTATTACAAATGCCGGGCTGATGAAAAAGGTTTATTATCCGAGGATCCTGTCACCTATCGGAGCGAGTCTTGCCTCCATATTTGATTCGTTTGTTTCAATGGCTGTGCTTATCGTGATGATGCTTATTGTCGGCTATTACCCTACGGTAAGATTTTTGCTCTTCCCGATTTTTATGCTTCTCAATCTTTCTCTCGGCCTTTTCTTTGGATTATTTCTCTCGGCGTTCAACGTCAAATGGCGTGATATGGCGCAGGTTATTCCTTTTGCACTTTCAATTGCCCAATATCTTTGCCCGGTATCGTATTCGATAACCTCGATTCCGGAAAAATACAGACTCATCTATTCGCTTAATCCCGCAACAGGTATGATTTCCGCATTCAAGTGGTGCGTGCTCGGCGATATGACCTTTGACTGGCTGTCGTTTATTGCTGCAATTGTGTGGCTTGTGTTCTTTGCGGTGGTTGGTGTAGCACTGTTCAGAAAAGCCGAAAGAAACTTTGTCGATATCGTATAACGGGGTGAATATGATGAGTGAAAAACCTGTTGCTTTGAAAATTGAAAATATTAAGAAAAAATATGTTATTAAACACGTTACGAAGAGACCGGACAGCAAAAAGGACAGAATGAAGCTGGCGTGTCATAACCTGCTGCATCCAAAGGAGGCAAACCGCAAGGAGGACTTTTGGGCGCTCAACGGTGTAACTTTCAATGTTGAGCAGGGCGAAAAAATCGGAATTATCGGAAAAAACGGAGCGGCAAAATCAACTCTTCTCAAGA
>USJJ01000223.1 GCA_900554995.1 uncultured Ruminococcus sp.
TGGCTTGCGGCGGACTGCAACCACGACGGCGTAATCGGCGAGCAGGACTCGGAAATGCTCCAGCAGGCAGGTGTTCTGCTTCAGCAGATTGATCAGGGAGCAAACCAGACCGAGCTTGAAACAAGCTCAGTCTACAACGAATATATCGGTCTCATTGATCAGAATATCGAATCCGAAAAAAACGATGAAAATCCCGCTCAGCAGAATTGGGTTATAACAATTTTTGAACAAATCTTCAATCTCATCAAATTGCTCCTCGCAATTCTAAAATAACGAAACAGGCGGTGCCGAGAAATCGACACCGCCGTTTTTATGTTATTGAGTTTTGAATAAAGGTCAGGCTTTACTCCCTGTACACAAAAATTCTCAGGTATTCTCCTCAAGATAATACACAACATCCTTAACCGTAACAAGAGTCGGGAGAACTCTGTCGGGGATTGTGATGCCGTACTTCTCCTCGATCATACAGATAAGATCGAAAAGCTCGAATGAATTAAGTCCGAGATCCGAGGTAAGAACGTCGTCCGGCTCAACGGAAGTGATTCTGCCGTCGGTGTACTCGTTAAGCATTTCCAAAAGGTCATTTCTGATATCCATATTTTTTACTCCTCAGCTTTGGCTAATTCACGCTCTTCATTGCGCTTGCGCCATATTTCGTTAAATATTTCCTCGGTTGCAAGGGAAATCTTTGTAACCGAAAATTCACAGTGTTCCGGGAAAACGTACCACGTATCCTCCAAGGTGTTGAGATCAATACAGTCTCTATGATTGCCGAATCTGTAATTGTACTCAACGTGTACGGCATACTGACCGGCGGCGGCGATATCCATTTCAAACGGTTTGCCGTCATAGTCCCTTGTGCCTTTAAGATGGAAGCCCGTCATATCGTGAACGAGCGTTCCCCTGCCCATATGAACAAAGCCCTTTGAATTCGGCAGACCGTTAACGTCAACCTGACTTTCAAAGCGGTATGTTCCGTCAAGAACCTCTTTTTTAACCTGTTCACGCTCCCACTTGTACCAGTCGGTCGCAAACTTAAACTCGGTCTCGCCGTCGTCTGCCTCAAGCTCGCCGTAGTAGTTAAGAGTCCACGATTTTCCGCAATGCTCGCAGAAAACCTTGTCGTTCTTTGAGTTCATCTTGTACTCGGTCATACAGTGCGGACACTGATAAAGAACCTTGTGCAGTCCCTCGGCACGTTTTTTATAGCTTACCTTTACGTGATTTTCACTCTGCCATCTGAAGTCATCGTTATAAAGCAGATTTTTAATCTTCTCTCCGATCTCCTGTGCGGACGCCTTTTTCAGCTCCTCGGGAGTATAGGCAAGAACCATATCCGCCTGAACGGGATGAACCCAGCGCTTTCTGTGGTCGCCCCAGAACGGATCGTAAATATGATGTCCTCGGCAGGTCAGCGTTACAACGGGAACACCCTGATGCTTTACAAGCTGTCCGACGGCGTCGGGAATAACCTCCGTCACACCGCAGAGAGAGTATCTCGCCTCGGCATAGATACCGAAAATCTGACCCTCCTTTAGTGCCTTGCGGCACTGTCTGAGTAGCGAAATATCCGCTGTGTACTTTCTCTTCGGTATTGCGCCGAGTCTCCTCAATCCCCATTCTCTGCCGATATAGTCATCGACTGCGGCAGGGAAAATTCCTCTGTGCGGGCTGATAGCGGCACTCATAATATAAAAATCATAGAAAGCGTTATGGTTGCAAAGAAGAATGTACGGAGGCTTAACCCCCTTCATTCTCACCTTATTCAGCTTTCCGAAATGAAGAAACTTTCTGATGTATGAAAAGCCCCAAACGAATGGCATCGCAAACGGTCTTTGCTTAATCGCCGGCGCATTCATATCGAATTTTTCGGTTTCCGGAGCACCGCCTCTGACGTATTTTCCGAATTCCTTGCTCAAAACATCACTTCCCTTTTTCTATTCGGTGCTTTATGCACTTCTACGATTATAGCACGCAGCGACCGATTATGCAATATAAAAAATTACCATTAAAATGTTGTAATCGCATTATATTTAAGGCAATACCGCACAATTATTGCGCAGTAAGATTTTATCGGTGTGAACTGCGGATTTACGGTATTTCTTTAAACATTTTCCACGGATATTGTGAAAAATCGGGCTTGCTCTCAAAGGAAAACAGATCACCGTTAAAAGTAAACTCAACCCTTTCCGACCAGAGTGCAATTGAGCAGCCGTTGTCCCTGCTTCCGTATTTTCCGTCTCCGCAAAGGGGCATCTTCCTTGAGGCAAACTGTACCCTTATCTGATGACTTCTGCCTGTATTCAATCTGACCGAGACAAGACTTTTTCCGCCGCTTTCCTCAATTACACGGTAGTCAAGACTTGCCCTGCGAACGCCCTTGCGCTCACGCTTGACAACAAAGCTCTTGTTCTTTCTCGAATCCTTGAACAGCAAATCCTCAAATGTTCCGCCTCTTTCACTCGGAACGCCCTCTACGACCGCAAGATAATTTTTGACAAAACGGTTTTCTGCAATCTCCTTTGAGATAATCGCCGCAGAACGTTTATTCTTGGCAAAAATCATTGTTCCGCCGACTGCAGTATCCAGTCTGTGAACGGGAAAAATATTCGTGCCGAGCCGGTCGCTCAACAAGGATACCGTATCTCCCGCACCGTCGCACTGAGACGGCACGCCGACAGGCTTCACACAGGCAACAAAATCATAATTTTCAAATAAAATCTCAATCATAGATCAATATTCTTTTCCTTAAACTTTTCGGCGGTATTCTTTATTTTGAGTACCTGCTTCATAAATCCCATAAGCTCCAACGGATTCGACGATTTCTGAAGCTCGGGCGTTACGAGGGCAATTACCTCCTGAAGCTCCGACAGCCCTGCCACAAGCTCCTTTTTTTCATCGTCACTCATTGAGGTAACATCGGATCTGAGCATTTTTTCAATCCTTGAAAGCTCTTTTGTAACATCGCCGACGGATTCCGCCGCAACAGCCTTTCCATCTTCGTCACGAATAATCATATCGTTCTCCTATCAAAACAAAT
>USJJ01000224.1 GCA_900554995.1 uncultured Ruminococcus sp.
GACAATCTATTATTGGGCTTACTGGATGGTTTGGTGTGTCGCAGCACCGTTTTTTATCGGTAACATTTCACAGGGTCGCACCGTAAGACAAACCATTCTCGGCGGTTATGTGTTCGGCGTAGGTTCAACTCTTATCAGCTTCGTGGTTTTAGGCAACTATTCAATGGGGCTTCAGGTTTCTGGCGCCGAGGATTTCATCGCGCAATACAACAAAACCGGTGATATATACGAACTTATCATTTCTATTCTCAAAACGCTTCCCTGCGCCGAGCTTGTTATGGTTATTGTTTTGCTTGCAATGATAGCCTTCTATGCGACATCTTTTGATTCAATTGCGCTTATCGCCTCATGCTACAGTTATAAAAGCCTTGACGAAAATGAACAGCCGAGTAAAATAATTGAATTTATGTGGTGTATTTTGCTTATTCTTCTCCCCATTGCTTTGTTATTCTCCGAAAGCTCAATGAGCAATCTACAATCGGTCAGCATTGTTGCCGCTTTTCCGATAGGAATCGTAATAATTCTTATTGTTCTCAGCTTTTTCAAGGATGCTAAGAAATATCTTAACGAGACAAAAACAAAAAAGTGAATCGGTGAATACAATGAAAAATATTGCAATAAGAGATCTTCAAATAATTGAGTATTACGCTCTTTGTGAGCTTGACAAGCTTTGCCAAAAGCTGAACATCAAAATGGTTTTGGCTTTTGGAACCGTTCTGGGCGCAATTCGCCACAAAGGCTTTATACCTTGGGACGACGATATTGACGTTATGGTGTCGGCAAAGGATTATCTTAAGCTCAGAAAATATTTCAAAAAACACGGGAATCATATTGACGGGCTTTTCCTCGCCGACTACACAACAGACCACGAAACACTTCATTGCCTGCCTCGAATCAGGGTTGATAACACCCATCTGAATGAATATGCAACCGACGGTTTGAACATCAACAAGGGCATTTGGATAGATATCTTTGTTTATTGTGATTCTGCAAACGATCCGAAAAAGGATAAACTTCAGGAAAAGCTGATCGGGGTAGTTCTTATGCTTCATGAAAAATATCTTAATCGACAGAAGATAAAGCAAGGTAAACCGGTTGATTCAAATTGGATATACAGCCTTGCCGAAAAATGTCCCGAAAAAATCCGCCTTGCAATAATTACTATGCTGCTTGCATGTATAAGGATATTAGGCAGCAATAAAAGTGACCGAATTTTTTGCGTATGCGCATATGCAGATATATACTTTTTGAAAAAGGAAATTCTCACAGATACAATTGAGGCGGTTTTTGAAAAGAAAAGCTTTTTGATACCTCGAAACTATGATGAATACATGAAGCTCTTTTACGGAGATGACTACATGACTCCGCGCAAGGATCATCCGCATTTTGGATATGATGATCTTGAATATCCAGACGAACTTTTGAAAAACATTAAAGCCAAATTAACTCGCGATAATAATTGTCCGGACGAAAATCCGGCATAACCGTAATCTAAGCAGTTCATCATAACCAAATAAAGCACAAAGGACAGAGATTTCAATCTCTGTCCTTTGCTTTAGGCAATATTGAAGGTTTATTTCACAATCAGCGATTCTCTTTCTGCGCCGACAGAAATATACTTGATTTTGCAGCCTACGTTTTTTTCGATGTATTCAACATAATTACGAGCATTCTCGGGAAGCTCGGAATATGAGCGGCACTTTGAAATATCCTCTTTCCAGCCGTCAAGGTACTTGTAAACAGGCATCGCCTTATTCAGTACCTTACCCGACGGGAAGCTGTCAATGATTTTTCCGTCATATTCATATGCGACACAAACAGGAATCCTGTCCATATACGAGAGCACATCGAGCTTTGTCAGTGCTATATAGGTTGCGTTCTGCACTCTTACGCCGTATCTTGAGGCGACGATATCAAATCCTCCGACTCTTCTCGGTCTGCCCGTAGCGGCACCGTATTCGTTACCTGCCTTGCGAAGCTTCTCCGCCTCCTCGCCGAAAAGCTCACAGGTGAACGGTCCCTCACCGACGCAGGTTGAATAAGCTTTCATAATACCGATACATTCGTCAAGCCTGCACTGCGGAATGCCTCCGCCTATGGTCGAAAATGCGGCAATACTGTTTGAAGACGATGTATAGGGATAAATGCCGAAGTCTATATCTCTCATTGCGCCGAGCTGAGCCTCAAAAAGGATATTCTTATTCTCATTTGCGGCATTTGTAAGATATTCCGATGTATCGCAGATATATGGAAGCAGAGGTTCACCGTAGGTCTTGAGCCAATTATACATTTCCTCGGCTTCAATCGGCTCGTGGTGATATCCGCCGACGATCACAAGATTTTTCCATTCAACAATATCATAAAGATGCTCCTTGACGCTTTCAAGATCAAAAAGATCTCCCATACGAATTGTTTTCTTCATGTATTTATCCGAATAAACAGGACCTATGCCTCGTCTTGTCGAACCGAACTTTTTATCCGAAAGTCTGTCCTCCTCAAGGCAATCCTGCAAGCGGTGATACGGCATACAAATCGTTGCACGGTCACTGATTTTGAGGTTTTCGGGAGAAATCTTGATTCCGCCCTCACGCAGCTTGCCGATCTCATTGACAAGGTGTTCAATATCAATTACCATTCCCGTTCCGAGGACATTGACTGTTCCGTCCTGAAGAATTCCCGAGGGCAAAAGGTTGAGAATGAACTTACCCTTGTCGTTAACAACGGTATGACCTGCATTGTTGCCGCCCTGATATCTTGAAACAACATCATATTTCGGTGCGAGATAATCAACGATTCGTCCCTTACCCTCGTCACCCCAGTTAATTCCTACAACTGCCGAAAGCATATTGATCTTCTCCTTTTTATTATTTATTTTTATTTTCCTCATCAACGGTTGCCTGAACTCTCATCGGCAGACCGTAAAGGCTGATAAATCCTGTTGCGTCTGACTGGCGGTATTCTCCGCCTGCATCAAACGTCGCAATATCCTCACGATAGAGTGAATAC
>USJJ01000225.1 GCA_900554995.1 uncultured Ruminococcus sp.
TCAGCTCAGCGGCACGGGCCATCTGCTCCTCGGTCTTGACCAGGCGCATGTTCTCGCCGCGCTTCCACTTGGGCGGTTCGGTGAGGGGGTGAGTCTCGCACCACCGGTCGTACAGGTCAGGGCGGCGCTCCCGGGTGCGCTGACGGCTCTGGTCGCCGCGCCAGGCGTCGATCTTCTTGTGGTCGCCGGTCAGCAGCACGGGCGGCACGGCGCGGCCCTCCCACACTTCGGGGCGGGTGTACTGGGGATACTCCAGCAGGCCGTCCCAATAACTTTCGTCCTGGTAGCCTTTTTCCTCGGCCAATACGCCTGGCTGCAGGCGCAGGACGCTGTCGGCCACCACCAGGCTGGCCAGCTCACCGCCGGTCAGCACATAGTCGCCGATGGAAATTTCCTCATCGCCAAAGGTATCGATCACGCGCTGGTCAATGCCCTCATAGTGGCCGCACACGAGCACGAGATGATCGTAGTCCGCGGCGAGGCGGCGCGCGCAGCTCTGGTCGAACGTCTTGCCCTGCGGGGACATGTATATCACGCGGCTGTGCATCCCCTCCGTCTGCGCCTTTATTGCATCGAGGCAGCTCTTGAGCGGCTGCGCCATCATTACGCAGCCGAAGCCACCGCCGTAGGGGTAGTCGTCCACTTGATTCTGCTTGTTCTCGGTATAGTCGCGTATCTGCACGCAGTTTATTTCAACTATGCCCTTCTTCGCCGCGCGGCCTATGATGCTCTCATGAAGCACCGCATCGACCGTCGCGGGGAAAAGCGTCATTATATCTATGCGCATTGCCTTACATTCCCTCGATGAGCCTCACGGTTATGACGCCGTTTTCCGCGTCTGTCGCCAGTACGAACTCCGGCACGGCGGGGATCAGGTGCTCCGTCTCCCCTTTCACGACATACACATTTGACGCCGGGCGCTCCATTATCTCGACCAGCTCGCCTATCTCGTTCCCATCCTCGTCCACTACACGCGCGCCGAGGATATCCTGAAGGAAGAACGCCCCGTGCGGCAGCGCCGCGTCCTCGCGGCGGACTGTTACCTCGCGACCCTTGAGCGCCATCGCGGCGTTTATATCGTCAATGCCCTCAAGCTTTGCATATTCATAGTCGGGATAAATTTCGGCAACGATTCTGTCCTTTTCGCCGTAAACGAGAACCTCGTTGACAAGCTGATTGTCGGCAAATTTCTTTTCAATCGCTTCCGGAGAAACATTTTCACCGTTTGAGAGAATGATAAGATTCTTAACTCTGCCGGTAATAAAAAGCTGATTATCCTCGGTAAGCTCTCCGATATCGCCTGTTTTAAGCCAGCCGTCCTCTGTGAACATCTCTTTTGTTTCTTCGGGCATTTTGTAGTATCCGAGCATAACCGTCGGTGTGTTTACCTGAATTTCACCGTTCTGAATACGAACCGTGCAAACGTCCGTAACACGTCCGACAGACTCCCTCGAAGCCGTGTTATCGGGAACGGAAATTCTGCATCCTGCCTCGGTCATACCGTAGCCCTGACGCAGGAAAATTCCGAGCTTCTCGTATTCGTCAATAAGCTCCGGGTTAAGATAAGCACCGCCGGAAATAAGCCACTTGATGTTTCTGCCGAACACCTGAGCGACCGCATCCTTAACGCTTGTCTCGGGTTCTTTTGCAAGAATAACCTTGACTCGCTGCAAAAGAGACTGAGCGATCATCGGAACTACACGAACGACCTTCGGCTCAAAGATTTTGAGATTATGGATCAAATCCATCATCGAACCGTTCAAGCAAACCTGCAAGCCGTCCTTAAGATTTTTTATATAGTCTCCCGAGAAGCAATAAATGTGATACATCGGGAGAACCGAAAGAGAAACATCGTTCGGCTGGAAAATATCTGTGCAATAGTCGTGATACATGATATTTCCGACAAGGGCAAGAGTCGAAAGCTCAACGCCCTTCTTTATGCCCGTTGTGCCGGATGTAAAAATGATAACGCAGCAGGCATTTTTATCAACCGTAATGTCAGAAAGCGCCGCATACTCCGAGTTCTCGGAATAATCGGTATAAATTCTGTTAAATTCTTCACCGTTGCCGAGATTGACGGAGAACCTGAGGAACGGGCAAAGCTCCTTGAGCTTTTTTGCGTTCTCGGCAAACTCGTCTTCATACAAAAGCATCTCGATATCGGCACGCTTGAAAAGCGCTGCCGCCTCCTCAACGGAGATATCCGGAGCGAACGGAACAGCAACATTGCCGCTGATAAGAATGCCCGAAAGACAGGTTATGTACTCGTAATTTGATTTTCCGATAATCGCAATGTGCATTCTCTTATCGGAAAGACTGCGAATCCAGCGGCATACCGCAAGGCTGTCGCTTCTCACTTTTTTAAAGCTTCTTTCTTCGATTTTTCCATCTCTGATGAACTTGATGAACGTTGCGTCGCCGAATTTCTCGGCACCGGTGTCAAGCAGCTCTCTTACAGATGGAGCGTCAAATTTTTTCATGTTGTTTCTCCTTATTACCTTTTTTAAATAATAAATAAGAGTAATTCAATGCAGGTCATCATTGAAATTTTTTGCAATGTGATAACACTTAAATAGGATTATATCACAATAACAATATAATTTCAACATATATAAACAAAAAGCTGCGGCCTCCGAAGAAGCCGCTGTAAAAATTATTTTTCGTTTTCACGAAGCTGGCCCAAAGTCCCTCCCGGATGACGAAGCACATAATCTTGAGGAGTTAAATTGCATTTAGTCTGAAGAATAACAGAGAGTAGTTGCAAACAGATTGTTTCGGCTAAAATGGAGGTCCTGGGGGCACGGTTCAGGGGTCCTCCCTCGTTATCGGTATGAGCCGGGAGATGTACGTCCGAGTAGGTCGCCAACCACGAATCGGGATTCCCCGTCACGGCGATAAGCCTTCCGCCGTTATTGCGGATAGCTATTGCCGTACTTTTCATTTCGGCTGTTTCTCCGCTGTTAGATATGCAAATTACAACATCTCCCTTATTCAA
>USJJ01000226.1 GCA_900554995.1 uncultured Ruminococcus sp.
CTTGAGGTTGCCGAGATGGTTCCCGATGATCGGCTTCTGCTTGAAACCGACTGTCCTTATACGACGCCCGTGCCGTTCAGGGGTCAGCGCAATTCATCCGACCTGATAGCCTTCTCGGCAGAAAAAATTGCCGAGGTCAGACATACCGACCCTCAGCAATTGATCTACCGCGCAGCGGAGAATGCGCACAGTTTATTCAAAGTATAAATTAACAGGACTGCTCTCAGCGAACAGTCCTGTTTTGTTTTCACAGCACCGATTTGATGCTTTTGAATTTTATACGTCCTTGGAACGGGGCACGTGCCGAGGGTCGGAATTTGTTACCCTTTACCGTAACCTTTGAGCACTCGCTGTTGATTTTTATATTGCCTCGTCCGTTTGTGATTTTGCCCTCTCTGTTATCCGTCGTGTTACCGCAAAAGCTGAGGTTTGACACATCGGAGGCTCTCAAGAGATCGCCCTGAAAATTTTCAAAACGGTTATTTTCTATCACGATGTTGTAAAACAATGCGCAGTCTGCGGAGTTGCCGTCAATATTGCTCGAGATATCAATCTGAGAGCTCCATTTGACAATGTTGCATTCCTTGAACGTATTGTTTCTGACCGTCAGCGTATTTACACCCGAGCCCTCAAGCCACAAGCCCGATGAAATATCCATTATAATCTTTATAGGATTTGCCATCGTCTTGTAGAACGTATTGTCCTCGCAAAGCCCGTTGTCACTTTGCAGGAGAAGTCCCCTTGCACGGTTTTCGTGAAAATAATTGTTGCTGATAACGTAATTTCCGCTGTCTATACTGCCGTTGTAGATTATGCAACCCTTGCCGACCGTTTCGGGAAGATCTCGGTCAAAGGTGATCGTCTCGGCATTCATTTCCGTAACCTTGGCGGAAAAATCAAGATCGGAAAACCGCTCGCTGTTGAAGATGACCGTATCACCGACGGCAAGATTATTGGCATTGGTATAGTATCCGACCGTGTTTTTATCGACAACCTCGGTCACAGACAGAAGATTGTCGTGCACATTGACGTCATCATCACCCATAAAGCTGAAATCGCATCCGCTTATTCTGAATTTTCCGTTGGTATTTGCGATATGTACGCCGTCTGCGGTTGCGGAAATGCGGTGATCGTTTACGTGTTCGGGATCAAGTCCGATCACACAGTCAAGAAGCTGAAAACGCTCCGTGCGGTTTTCGATAAGCCATCCCATACCGGCTGCGGCGTAAATTTTTACCCCCGAAAATGTGATATTTGACGTTTTAAAAACATTAAAAGCATTGCCGTCATACATGTGATGTCTCAGGAGAAAGACGTCGCCGTTTCTGAAATCATCCAAATCGCCGTTATGCGTTATTTTCAGTACATTTCTTTTTGTTTTCGTCACGGATTTAATAATATCCGGATGCTGATAAACATAATTTTCCTTGAAGTTCTTGCTGACTCCCGGAGTAAGCGTCTTGGCGTCATACTGCGTGAACGCCATAATCGGAATATCCTCCGACACCTCGTCAAGCTCAGTAAACTCAATTTCAAAGCTGTGTTTAATTCTGTTGACCTTTTTTACCTTGACGATTGAACCGAGCCTTGAAGCATTCAGGTTCCATGTTATGCTCAGTCCTCTGAACTCGATGCAGTCGCAGTCGGTTATGCGGAAATAGTTCGGGTGTTCAAGCACAAACTGTGCACCGTCGGCGTCAATAATTGTGTTTTTCAGCCCGTCAAGCACAATCTCTCGGTTCGTGCGGAAATGGTATCTCCCGCTGCTAACGACAAGCCTTGTGTTCGGATTTTCACGGCAATATGCAATCGCACTGCAAAAGGCCTGGTAATTGTCCTCGTTATTTTCGTTCAAGCCGAAATCGGCGGCATTTAGTGTCCTGTTCTTTTTTTCGTTCGGTCGTGCAATGTAGAAAACCGAGTCATTCACGCCGTCTACACGGTCAAATACCCGCAAATTATCAGCCGTCGGCTCGCTTTCCTTTATAAGCCCCTGTGCAGGCACACTCGGCGTTGCCGTCCAATTAAAAATCGGAGCAAATAGGGTTATCAATGCGGTTACGATACATAATACAGTTTGCGTCATCCAATCGCCTCATTCGGAAATATGAAATCCCGTTGTGTTGATCACCGCAATTTCGGCACCGAGATCATCGGTAATCTTTATTTCATAGAAACAGAGTTTCCTGCCCTCTTTGACCTTTCGGCACTCCGCAAAGAGCCGTTTGCCCTTTGACGAAGAAAGGTAGCTGATATGACTGTCCGCCGTCGCAGTGAAGCTCTCCGGGGTATTGGTTGCTACGGCAAAGGCAAAATCGGCAAGAGTGAACATAACTCCGCCCATAACCTGACCGTGAGCGCCGTAATGTTTCTCATCAAGGTTGAGGCTGCACTTTGAATAGCAGTCGTCAGCCTCGTCAATAGTCACACCCGTAACGTCAACGGCATATCTGTCGCCCTCGAAAAAGCGGCGAACCTCTTCAACATCTCTCATAATATCATTCCTTTGATTTGTCGATTATTTCGTTTCATTCTTCCCTCTTTGAAAGGAAACAGCAGGATTGTGCTGAGGCAGGAAAAGGTTATTTGTGAAAAAAGTTCCTGCCCATATTCGTCTCATCTCTTTTATGATACCATAATAACGGAAAAAGTCAACGAAAATAACCCTTTACAAATGTGGAATACCGCCATGCCGAAAATGCACTTTATTACTTTAAATTTTTGTGATATAATACCGTCAAAGGCGGTGATTATATGGTAAAAACAGTAATTTTTGACCTTGACGGTTTGCTTGTCAACAGCGAGCTTATGACATATGAATTTTATAAAAAAACAGTTGCCGAACAGGGCGCCGATTTCACGCTGAAAGAATATACCGACGTTTACTGCGGCAGGACGGCTGTCCGCAACCTGACGGAGCTTATCGATACATATCATCTTCCGTTCGATGTTGAGGAGGGACTTGTTCTCACTCACCGAGCAG
>USJJ01000227.1 GCA_900554995.1 uncultured Ruminococcus sp.
TATGAACGATATTGTGGAGTTTATAGAAAAATAAAGCGAGGTATAATTTATGAAGGTAATTCTTACTCAGGACGTTAAAGGTCTCGGAAAAAAGGGAGAGCTTGTTAACACGTCCGACGGATATGCACGCAACTTCCTCTTCCCGAGAAATCTTGCAACAGAGGCAAATTCTCAGGCAATGACGGAGCTTAAAAACCGTGAGGATTCCAAGAAGCATAAAATTGCCGTTGAAACTCAGGAGGCAAAGGATTCAGCCTCAAAGATCAACGGAAAGGTTATTAAGGTCACTGCAAAGGCAGGACAGGGCGGACGTCTTTTCGGCTCCGTAACCTCAAAGGAGATTGCTGTTGCAATGAAGAGTCAGTTCGGTATCGACATTGACAGAAGAAAGATCACCGTTGACGACATAAAGGCTTTCGGAACATATCCCGCAAGCGTAAAGCTCTATCAGGGAGTAACGGCAGAATTCAGCGTAATGGTATCTGAAGCATAAATAATTTTCGGAGAAAAAACAATGGATAATACAAATTATTCAAGTGAATCTGTTTTCAGCCTTGAGGCGGAGCAGGCGGTGCTCGGTTCAATTCTGATGGATCCTGCCTGTATGCCGCAGGTTCAGGTTTATCTGAGTGCCGATGATTTCTATCTGCCGCAGCACAAGGCGATTTATACCGCCATTGCGACGATTGAAGCGTCGGGCGGAAAGATCGACCCCTTGATCGTTCTTGACAGCCTTGTAAAGGATAAGGTGTATGACTCTGCGGCGGGAAAGAATTATCTTTTCCAGCTTGCCCAGTGTGTACCGTCGACAGCGAATGTAGAATCCTATGCGAAAATCGTTAAGGAAAAGTTCTACATACGCTCGCTGATAAATGCCTCAAGGGAGATCATCGAGGACGCCTCGTCGCAGGATCAGACTGCCGACGATCTGCTTGAAACTGCGGAACAGAAAATATACAACATTCGTCAGGGCAAAAAAACCAATGCACCGTCGAAGATCAGCGACATCATCGTCGGCGAGATCTACACAACGCTTCAGCATCTGACGTCACCCGAAAAGGATCTTTATAAAGGCTATCCGACGGGCTATTCGGATCTCGATAAGGTTCTTACGGGTTTGCATAAATCCGACCTTATTCTTATCGGCGCACGTCCTGCGATGGGTAAAACGAGCTTCGCTTTGAACCTTGCAAGAAACGTTGCGGTGATCGGTAAGAGAAAAACACTTATGTTTTCCCTTGAAATGACAAAGGAACAGCTCGCAATGAGAGTCCTTTCCACAGAGGCGAGAGTCAATTCGGCAAAGATGAGAACAGGTGAACTGGACGGCGAGGACTGGCAGAGACTCGGAATCGCAACAAATGCGCTTTCGGGGGTTGAACTTTATTTTGACGATACAAGCTCAATCACGGTTCCCGAGATGAAGGCGAGAATCCGCCGTCTCAGAGATGTTGAGTGCGTTATTATAGATTACCTCGGACTTATCCGTCCGGCGGGCAGGGTTGAGAATCGTGTTCAGGCGGTCAGTGAAATTACAAGAGAGCTCAAGCTGATGGCTAAGGATCTTGCAATTCCCGTTATTGTCTGCGCTCAGCTTTCCAGAGGCACGGAGGGCAGGGGAGGTTCGCACAGGCCTCAGCTTGCCGACCTGCGTGAATCGGGATCAATCGAGCAGGACGCCGATATCGTTCTTATGCTCTACCGTCCGGATTATTACAGCAATGACGATGACCGGGATGAGGACGAAAATGCTCAGCAGCTTGCAAATAAGGCGGAGATAATCGTTGCCAAAAACCGTCACGGACCTACCGATACGGTTGAGATGATCTGGGATGCCGACCATACATTGTTTATATCTGCGGAGAAGATCAGAAATGATATGTAAAGTCAAAAAAGCGATCAGCCGTTACAATATGCCGCTTGAGGGCAAAACGGTTGCCGTCGGCGTGTCGGGCGGAGCCGATTCAATGGCATTGCTCCATGTCCTTCTTGAACTTAAAGACGATTTTCAAATGAAAATAATCGCCTGTCATGTCAATCACGGAATACGTGGAGAGACTGCCGACAGGGATGAAAGGTTTGTTGCTGAGGCTTGCAAAAAGCTGGGCGTTGAGGTTCGAGTGCTTAAAGCCGATGTGCCGGCCAAGGCGAGAGAGCTTCACCTCGGCGTTGAGGAATGCGGTCGAAGAATCAGGTATGATTTCTTTAATTCTGTTGCCGACGGTGTTGTTATCGCCACGGCTCACACGCTCAGTGACCGCTGCGAGACTCTTCTTTTGAATATTGCAAGAGGAACGTCTGTAAAGGGTCTGTGCTCCATTCCTGCGGTAAGGGGTAATGTTGTACGTCCGCTGATTGACTGCACGAGAACAGATATTGAGAGATACTGCGAACAAAACAAAATTGATTTTGTAACCGATGAAACAAATTTTGAGGATATTTACTCAAGAAACCGCATAAGACTGAATGTGATTCCCGAGCTTAAAATACTGAATCCGTCGGTTGAAAAGTCATTTTTACGGCTTATATCAAATGTCGAGGAGGAAAATGATTTTATTTCCGAGATTTCCCGGGAAATCACAGAAAAGTCGGTTTTTGACGACGGATATGATGCTCGGCTTATTGAAGAGCAGCATATTGCTCTCAGAAAACGTGTTATTTTTGAAAGACATTTCCCTTAGGGGAACAAAGAGTTTCTCCTAGAGAAAACTAAAGTTTCTTCTAGGGAAAACTAAAGTTTCGTAAGCACAAAACTAAGGTTTCCTCATGAGGAAACAAATGTTTCCATAGCGGAAAACTTTTGTTTTATACCAAGAAAAACTATAAATGTCAATTAATCAGTTTTTTAGATGATATATGAAGCATGACCAAATAGATAGCTTGCCGGCTAAGCAATGTCTCCGTCTTCGGTCGCTTCTTGAAAAAGATAGGACTAATAATACGGTTGGCGAGTAGGGGACGGTGGTGTT
>USJJ01000228.1 GCA_900554995.1 uncultured Ruminococcus sp.
CCCAAGGAGCATATCAAATCAGCCGCCGAGATCGACGAGAGCAACAGCGCAGTTGTTGCTCACATCTTTGAGGTTGCTGCAAAGATCGCAAAGCAGGAGGGTCTTGACGACGGATTCCGTATTGTTAACAACTGCGGCGATATTGCAGGACAGACGGTTAAGCATCTTCATTTTCATCTTATGGGCGGCAGAGAGTTCGGCTGGCCGGCAGGCTGATAATTTACGTACTAAAATATATTTTTACAGCTAATTGTTTGAAAGGAAGTTATAATAATGTCAGAAACATATAAAATGAAAATTGCGGGTCTCGAAAGAGAGCTTCCGATTTGTCCGCTTAACGAGAATGTTTCAATCGCAGGCTTTATCATCTTCGGCGACGTTGAGCTTACCGTTGCCGCCGCTTCCGAGCTTCTCGGCAAGCTCCCTGAGTTTGATTACATTGTAACTCCGGAAGCCAAGAGCATACCTCTTGCCTACGAGATGTCACGTCAAAGCGGAAAGAAATATTTTGTTGTACGTAAAAAAGAGAAATTGTATATGCAGAATCCTGTTTCTGTTTCCGTTAAGTCTATCACAACGGCAACCGAGCAGAAGCTCATTCTTGACGGTGCCGACGGCGAACAGATCAGAGGAAAGAAAATCGTTATTCTTGACGATGTTATTTCAACGGGCAAGTCGCTTGAATCCGTGGAGGAGCTTGTCAACAAGTTTGATGTTGATATCGTAGCTAAGGCGGCAGTTCTCGCAGAGGGTGACGCCGCAGACAGAAAAGACATCGTGTTCCTTGAGAAACTTCCTCTCATTTTTAAATGAAATTGAAATACAGGCCCATGGCAATCATGGGCTTTTCATCATTATTTGTACTTTTTGTCTGTGCGCATTTTGATGACAGATTTTCCTTTGTTTCGATCGGCGCGGGAATTATAATACTCCTACTGACGGCGTTTATCCGCAAATTCCGTGAGAGTGTTACGCCGTTCTTTGTTGCGGCGGCGTTGATATTTTCGGGTATTTCGTTTGAGATGACAACCGATTACAAAATATCTTATGCCGACAGCCTAACCGATAAAGAGGTTACTCTCGACGCAACGGTTCTTGAAGAGCCTGACTTTACAGGTACAAAGTATTATTACACACTAACGACAAACAGGATTGACGGTAAAGATTTTAAGGTTAAACTCAGACTTTCGGCGTCGCAGTATATTGACACCGAACCCTATGACAGGCTCAGATTTAAGGTTACGCTTTATGAAATCGGATCGTTTTCGAGAGACATTAAGCTCTATTATAATTCAAAGGGGATTTTTCTCGGCGGATACGTAAGCAATTATGACGACGATTACCCAATCGAGATCACAAAACCCGAAAGGAAGCCTCTCGGCTATTACCTGTATGAAATCAGAAAGACCGTAACGAACAGAATCCTTGACGGACTTCCGAATGATTACGGCGGCATCGGAATCGGTATGCTGACCGGAGACAAGTCGTATATTTCCGACGAAACGATGGGCTATATCAAGGGTGCGGGTGTTGCGCCTGTATTTGCTGTTTCGGGTATGCACCTTTCGGTGTGGGTAATGGGACTATATGCCGTGCTTGAAGAATTAAAAGTACGAAAGAAAATCAATTCTTCAATTGGCATCGGCTTCACGCTTTTCTTTATGGCTGTTACGGGTCTTACTCCGTCGGTTTGCAGAGCGGGAATAATGCTTATTATGATTCTTATCGGTAATCTGTTCCACAGAAAAGCCGATCCGATCAATTCGCTCGGCTTTGCCGCGTTACTTCTCGGAATAATAAATCCGCTGATTACCGCCGATATAGGATTTTTACTTTCTTTCAGTTCAACTCTCGGAATAATTGCCGTAAATCCTTTACTTGAGAAGCACGTTGTATCAAAAATAAAGGACAGTATATGGGGCAAAATCGCAAAGTCCGTTCTTCGGCTGTTCTTTGTTTCCGCCTGCGCAACATTTGCGTCACTCGGATTTGTGATAGTTTTTATCAGCTACATTTCCGTATATTCAATTATCTCAAATATGCTTATCGGTTATGCGGCGGCGCTTTGTATGCTGACCTGTGGCTTGACGGTGTTATTCTATCCGTTCGGCAGTCTCAGAGCTGTGTTCTCGCTCGAATCGGGACTGATTGCGAGATATATTATTGCCGTAATAAAATTTTTCTCGGGTCTTCCGTTTGCAACTGTCAGAACAGATAATGAATACTGGGTTTACGGCGTAATTGTTTTCTACACGTTGATTATCGGTGCGGTGCTGATTTTTAATAACCGCAGAGCATTTAAAATTTCAAGCGTGGGACTTGCTGCAGTTATTCTCACTTGCTGTTTATTATATCATTTTGACTATGACGGTTACAATTTTCTGAGAGTCCTTGACACAGACGGATGCGTTGCCGCAGTTCTTTCCGACGGTGAGCATAATGTTGTTATCTGCTCGGACGGCGATTACAAATATCTTTCCGATTCCGTATCTGATGCACTTATGGGATCCGACGGCGAAACCGATTTGATGATTGCCGATATCAACGGCGGTTACAGCTCGGTTTACGGTTTGATCGGTGAAAGCAAGATAAATAAACTTATTGTTTCGCAGAAAAACGACTCTTTGCTGTCTGTATATGATGAAAAGAATATTATCGAAAATTCAAATGCGAAGATAAAGCTTTGGAAAGACACGACGGTCAAATTTCTTTCTGCCGATGAATATTCGGTTGCCGTGTGCGACATTGACGGAGTGAATATTACAATCATTCTTCGTGAGGGCAAGATACCACAAAATTTTCTTACGGGAGATATTCTTATCTGTGATGATGTTCCCAAAAATATTAACTTCAAAAAGATCATCGTTTCGGGAGAAAGCGATTCGGAAAATTCGATTTCAACCGAAGTATACGGTGATATGGATATAAAAATTAAGAAAAGCAATTATAAAATATTT
>USJJ01000229.1 GCA_900554995.1 uncultured Ruminococcus sp.
AAGAGACCTCCTATGGTAGAATTAAAAAAACTGCCATAGGAGAATTTTTATGCCAAGTATCAATTGATATGAAAATCCAGTAGATTATGAAATCTTTGTCCTACATAATTCGGAAGGCCTACGTCGATTTTTTAGTATCGCAGGGATTGACCGGCACATTATTTTTAGACGTTCAAAGAAAAAGGAGCTCATGTGAGCCCCTTAATTTGTTTTATTTTACGAATCTGCCGACGGTGTCGGTGTCGCTGTAAAATGTGCCGAAAACATCGCCGCCGAACTCGAGAAAATTTTCCAGCTTTGGTCCGACATTCATTCCCATATTGAATTCGATGTTGAACTTTGCAACTGCACCGAATCCGGGATAAGAATTTTGCCTGAGAATGACTGTATTTCCTTTGAAAATAAATCTGAGTCTTTTGGACTGCGGCCGTCCGGAATTGTAGAGGAAAAATTCGAGACTGCCGTCACGGTTCCACGTTGCCTGAGCGTCAACGATAAGCTCGTTTTCGCCGAGCGTAATAACATTGTGGGTATATTCGTTGTTCATACCTGCCTTTATCGTCATTCTGTCGGAATTATTCTCTTTGAACGACATAATCGCATTGTCCTTGTCGAAGGTTATAATAACATCGGTCAGTCCGCCGATCTTTTTGCGCCACATAAAGTATGTAACGGCACCTTGCGTGCTTGAATAGGGCAGGGGGACAAACTTCATCATACGGTTGCTTATCTTCGCTTCACGCTTAGGGTCGCGCTTGCCGGTTGACTTTTTGAAATCCGGTCCGTAGCCCCTCGTTGCCGTGAGGGCTTTGAACTCAAATTTCTTCTCGTCGCTGATTTCCGTCGGATCAATAAATGCTTTCGGGAAATGCTTGTAAACCGATGCGATGGCATCGCCGTCACGTGTGTCACTCGCAGTGATAACTACGCAGGCATCCTGATCCGGGAACATAAACGAAAACTGACCGTAAAGCCCTGTGAATCTGTATGTCGTGTCGTGATGCTCGTGGTCGATCCAGATCTGATAGCCGTACTCAGCATTGTCGGAGAACACGGGATAAGTCTTTTTTGTGTAAGGATAGGTCGCTTTATTGAACCAGTCCTCAGAGAAAACCCTTTTACCGTTATATACACCCTTGTTGATGTAGAGCATTGATATCTTAGCGATATCCTCAACCGTCAGTTTGAGACCCCAGCCGCCTGCGTCAACGTCAACCTGGCTCTGCTCCCAATGAGGAATTTTCATATCAAGAGGCTCATAAAGTCTCGGGGTGAGGTACTCGGTCATAGTCATACCTGTCTCCCTCTGCAAAATCCACGAGAGAAGATAGGCGTTTTCACTTATATATTTCCAGTCGGTGTTCGGCTCAAATTGAATCTTTTGATCAAGGATTCCGTTAACCCAGTCGGTTCTTGCCTTGTCGTCAAAAATGCTCGTGACCTTGCCCATTCTCATTGAAAGGACATCGTGAACCGTAATTTTCTTTGCCCATTCCTTTTGCTGACCGCTGAGACCTTCGAGCTTATGAGGAAAATATTTTTCATAAATCTTTGTGTCAAGAGAAATAATACCCTCGTCTACGGCAATACCGATGGCTGTTGCCGTAACGCTCTTGGTCAGTGAAAACATATCGTGGGGAGTGTCAACTCGGTTCGGTGCCCAGTTACACTCGCAGGCAACCTTGCCGTGTCTTACAACCATAAGGCTGTCAATGTTATAATCAAGTTTTTCAAAAAATCGGATAAGATCCGTCACAACGTCGGAATCAACGCCGACCTGTTCGGGATAATCTGCTCTTTCCAACAAATTAATCGCTCCTTTTTATTAGATTGACGCAGTTATTATACCATTTAACTGAGATAAATGCAAAGAAAAATACATATTATTTTACTTTTTTGTGAGGTTGTATAATTTGTTGTTGATTAAATTGCGCATTTTTAATAGGTTTTCCATTCCTCTCGGATAATCGTAGAATGTGATTTTACCGAAATTGCTTTCAAGAAAATGAACCGTATTGTCTTTGCCGATCAGATCGGAAAGTGATTTCATTGCACGCATATCCTGCAACCCCTCATAAAAAACGACACTTCTGACGGACTCAATCGCCCCGTCTTTACCGGGATAAACGGAAAATGCATCGCCCGACGGAAACGCCGAATCTGCGTCCGTGACGGAAAAGGGATCAATACTGCGCTTTGAAAGCTGAGAGTTGTAGAAATTATAGCCCCATTGCAGAAAGCCTTCAATACCGTATTTAAAAAGCTGAGCGCCCAGAGCACGTGTCGTTGAAAGCGGCATACCGAAAAAGCGATTGCTGAGCTTGCCTCCCTGACCGCAGCAATAATATGTCCACGGGTGCGGGAATCCTTTTTCAATAAAGCTTTCAATATCGTTTGTGCAAGGTATGGGATTGGCAATCAGCCCGTTTTCGTAATAAACGTAGTCGGAGAGGGCGTCAATTATTGTGAAACCCTCAAGCAGGGGAGCGACAGCTTCCTTTGCTCTTTGATATGACGATGCCTGTTCTTCGTTCGGCTCGTCCGAGATATGGAAAAATGTTTTTTTCTCAATTCCGAGGCTGTGTATAATCTTTATGAGTTCGGGAATAAAAATGTTTAAAAATGTTCTGTATTGTACTGAATCCGCCCGTGTATGCCAGCCGAAAATCTGTTTTTCGTCCCCGTCGACATTCGCAATTATTTTCGGCGCATATTCGGCACCCCACTGCGAGAACAGGTGCGAAATCTCGATATATTTGATGCCGCAATCCAGTGCAAGCCTGACCCAGCGGATGAATTTGTCAAATCCGAAAGAATATTTACCGTCTTTCAAAAACACGTCGACAAGCTGAACGGTCAGTCTTTCTCCGCCGACCTCTGTGTCAAGTGGAGGAGTAAAAATCGGGGTGAGTAGCATATTGATTCCTGTGTGCACG
>USJJ01000230.1 GCA_900554995.1 uncultured Ruminococcus sp.
TTTCACCTTTTTATTCATCGGACAGACCGTCTGGCATATATCACAGCCCCATGCACAGCCCGTTTCTTTTATCAGCTTTTCCTGCTCGGGCGTAAGCTCGCCCTTCCGCTGAGTTATGTCGGAAAGACAAAGCTCCTTCCTGAATCCATCCTCGGTCAATGCATGGGTTGGACAGGATGCGATGCATTTGCCGCAGTTTATGCAGTCCGTATTGCCGATCTCCGCCGCAGGAAGATCAAGAGTTGTGACAATTTCGGAGATGAAAAACCACGATCCGTAGTCCTTATTTATGAGAAGCCGATTCTTACCGATCACTCCGAGACCTGCCGCAACAGCGGCTTTTACCTCCGGAATAGGGGAGTTGTCGGTGAAAAATACAAATTTTTCATTCGGATAAGTCTGTTTGAGCGTTTCAAGAGTTTCACCGATAACGGAATTAATCGCAATGTGATAGTCCTTAACGACCGCATAGCGTGAAATATTGATGTCCTTGTACTTATCTTCTCCGAGGTAGTAGGGGAAAAGCATAACAATTACACTTTTTGCGCCGTCGGGAAGTCTCAACTTTGCACGGCAGTTAATAAGATTATCTTTAACCGTGTCAAATTTGCAAATGCCGTAAACCGAGGTGAGATCAGAAATGATTTTGTCGATCATTTTATCATATCCTATGCGATGGTTTGTACTGCCGCTATGATTATCGGCATTGTGATTATTGAAATAAAACTGACTGTTGCCACGAGCTGAGAAGCAAGACCTGCGTCCTTGTCGTATTTCGCGGAGAACAGCACGGTGTTGTTGGCAGACGGTGCACACGAGGATATTGCAAGCGCTGTCAAAAGAGTTCCGCCGAGACCGATCAGCTTGTATATTCCGATCATAATCGCTGGAAGAACAATCAGCTTTGACAAAGCGACAAGGAAAATCTTCTTGTGTTTAAATATATTTTTGAGCTGTGAGTGAGCGAGAAATGTGCCGAAAACTATCATTGCCACGGGTGTTTGTGTTCCCGCAATGAAATCAACCGGCTTTGTAATAAGCTCGGGGAGCTGTACCTTGAAAAGAAAAAACGGAAGCCCGATCAGCATTGCAATAACACCGGGATTCAGTATGAGCTTTTTAGCGTCAAAGCCCTTGCCGTTATCCATCATAAACACGCCGTGAGTGAACGAAACAACGTTGAACGCCATAACGACCGCCGAGCAGTAGAAAACGCCTTCACTGCCGAGAATTGCCTCGGTCAAAGGCAAGGTCATATATCCGACATTGCCATAGATTGCGCCGTATTTGTAAACGCAGTTTTCGTCCTTATTACCCTTTGAAAACAGGGGTGTGTTGACGGCGATTGCAACAAAGTGCAGAAGAAATCCGCATCCTACGGAAATCAACAGCTTAATCCCGCTGTCCTTTGTAAACTCACGGGTAAAGAACGAATTGATAATAACGCTCGGAGTTATTATATAGAAAAGCAGGTCGGTACAGGCTCTTCCCGTTTTTTCGGTGAACCAGCCTATTTTGTCGCAGATAACTCCGACAAGCACCATAATGTAGAGTATGCCGACCTGACGTGCCGCAATTAAAATGTTGTCAAAAAACATAAACTACCCCGATTATTCCTCCGATTCAACCGTCTGAGCCTTAACCCGTGAAAGAAGATTGTAGATGATATAAACGGCAACGCCGAGGTCGCTGTATGCAACGCCGTGATGAACGTTAAGAAGCTCCGAATTGCCTGTAATTGTAACGATTATTCTCGGCAGGAAGCAAACAAGTGCAAACATTGCCGCAGGAATTCCGTAGGCGTAAATCTTGCAGAATACCGCAGGGGCGTCAATCTTGGAAACCGTCTGGGCAAATGCGAGGAAGAAAAGCATAAGAAATACTATTTCAAACAGCTCAAGCATAAGATCGGACACATTAATAAAGCTGATCGTTCTCTTGAATCTGTAAAGAAGTCTGAAAATGCACCAAAGAACGGGAGTAAGAGCGAGCACCTTGAGCTTTGAACCGTCCGAATTTCCTATGCTGACGGAAAGACCCGAAACAAAGAAATATACCGCTGCAGCTGCACCGGAAACAGCTTGAAGCATAAGAAATGTGCCGCCCTGATTTTTAACGTAGTCTGCGACTGCCGAGCCCGATGACGCTGCCGCATCGTAAAGGTCAAAGTAGCTCATAAGCTGACCCGCAGAATCAATGATAATCGTAACCGCAAGAATCAGTGAAATGACAAGAAAAGCCGACGACTTTTTGACCGATGTAACGGTAATCATCTTTTTCTTGTTGATCATCGGAATAACAACGCTGATGATCATTGCCGCACCGAGCAGGATGTAAATTGCATAAACCGAAAAATCTGTCTTTGCATAAAATCCCGTGTCGGACTCAAGAACCTTAAAGTATTGATAAACTCTCAGCGGTACTGCGACAAGCAGTGCGCAGAGTGAAGCAAAAAGCGGAATTTTATAGATGATATCGCTTTTGTTTTTCATTATTTATTCCCCCTTGATAACTCTTTCCTCATAAGGAACATAACTCTGATCGGGAGCGTATTTTGCGACTCTCTGGTCAATTGTAACGTATTTTCTTTTAGCCATAACACTCTTGTAAGCGGGACGGATAATTCTTCCGCCTGTTGCAAGCTCCTCAAGGCGGTGAGCCGTCCAGCCTGCGATTCTTGCAGTTGTGAAGAGTGGAGTGTAAAGATCCTCGGGAATCCTGAGCATCTCATAGATGAAGCCGGAATAGAGGTCGACATTTGCACAGATCGGCTTTTTATTGCCTTTTTCCTTGAGAAATATCTCGGGGGTAAGGCGTTCTATTGTTTCAATGAGCTTGAATTTTTCGGTACAGCCGACCTTTTCGGCATACTTGCGGGCCTCTTCCTTGAGGATAACCGCACGGGGATCGGAGAGCGTATAAAC
>USJJ01000231.1 GCA_900554995.1 uncultured Ruminococcus sp.
CTCGACGTTTTGCTTGAGCTTTGTGACAGAATCGTTGTCATCAGCTCCGGTCAAATTTCCGATATCGTTGATGCAAGAAAAGCTACCAAGGAACAGCTCGGTATGCTTATGACTAAGTCAAAGGGAGGTAATGACGATGAGCAATAATCCCGCAAAGATTCACGAGCCCTTATTTCATATAGTTAAGCGTTCGGCAATGCCGAAATGGCAAAGCTGGCTTGTAAGAATCGGATCAATTATTGCCGCACTTGTTGTCTGCGGAATTGTTACCGTTTTGCTTACGGGCGAGGACCCGATTCAGGTTTATGTTAAGATGGTGGACGGAGCGATCGGCTCCGAAAGACGACTTTGGATGCTTGCACAGAACACTGCAATGCTTCTCTGCGTTGCGCTTGCCGTAACTCCGGCTTTCAAGATGAAATTCTGGAACATCGGAGCCGAGGGTCAGGTGCTTGCAGGCGGTCTTGCAACTGCGACTTGTATGATTTTCCTCGGAGACAAGCTGTCACCGGCAGTCTTGATAATTGTTATGGTTGCTGTCAGCATCGTTGCCGGCGCAGTGTGGGGACTTATTCCTGCATTTTTCAAAGCCAACTGGAACACCAACGAAACGCTCTTTACCCTTATGATGAACTACATTGCAATGTGTATCGTTTCCTACTTCTCTTATCAGTGGTCGGTTCCAAAGGGTTCGGGTCACATAGGTGTTATCAATGATACAACCGAGGCAGGCTGGCTTCCGTCGATCGGCGGCAAGGCTTACCTTTGCAATATTCTAATTGTTGCAGTTCTCACCGCAGCAATGTACGTTTACCTTAAATACAGCAAACACGGCTATGAAATTTCCGTTGTCGGTGAGAGTGAGAACACAGCTAAATACATCGGAATAAATGTTAAAAAGGTTATTATCAGAACGATGATTCTTTCGGGCGCACTTTGTGGTATTGCCGGATTCCTGCTTGTCAGCGGTACGGATCATACCGTTAACCGTGATACGGCGGGCGGACGCGGATTTACCGCAATTATGGTTTCGTGGCTGGCACATTTCGATCCGCTCTATATGATTCTTACATCTCTGCTTCTCGTTTTCCTTGAGAGGGGAGCAGGTGAAATCTCGACAACTTTCGGGCTTAATGAATCGTTCTCCGAGATCATCACCGGAATCATTATTTTCTTCATCATCGGCAGTGAGTTTTTCCTCAATTACAGCTTGAAATTCCGTAAGAAGGAGGCGTCGAAATAATGATAGTTTCATTTATTCAGCGTGCGGTTGTTCAGGGTATTCCTCTTCTGTTCGGTTCAACGGGTGAGATCCTGACCGAGAAGAGCGGTAACCTCAACCTCGGTACGGCGGGCGTTATGTATGTCGGCGGGATCACGGGAGTTATCGGCGCATTCCTGTATGAGCAGAATGCAACCCAGATGAACACATTCCTCACAATTCTTATTCCGCTTCTTTCCTCAATGATCGGATCGCTTATAATGGGTCTGATTTATTCATTCCTTACTGTTTCGCTCAGAGCAAACCAGAACGTTACCGGTCTCGCACTTACAACATTCGGTGTAGGCTTCGGAAATTTCTTTGGCGGTTCGCTTATCAAGCTCACAAACAGCGATGTTCCGTCGGTTGCACTTTCGGCAACAAGCCTGGCATTTAAAAAGTCACTCCCGTTTGCGGGTAAGCTCGGTTGGTTTGGTGAGATTTTCCTTTCATACAGTTTCCTTACTTATGTTGCAATTGTGATTGCGATTATTGTTTCGTTTTATTTTAACCGCACACGTTCGGGACTTAATCTCCGTGCAATCGGTGAAAATCCCGCAACAGCTGATGCGGCAGGTATCAATGTCGGCAAATACAAGTATCTTTCAATTTGCCTCGGCAGCGTTATAGCCGGTCTCGGCGGTCTCTATTATGTTATGGACTATGCCTGCGGCGTATGGTCGAACAACGCATTCGGCGACAGAGGATGGCTTGCAATTGCACTTGTTATCTTCGCTATTTGGAGACCGAACCTCAGTATTATCGGCTCGATCCTTTTCGGCGGATTGTTTATCGTTCACAACTACATTCCGAACCTCAGTATGGCTGATCAGGAGCTGTTTAAGATGACTCCGTACCTTGTAACGATTATTGTTCTTATCGTTATAAGTATGCTCAAAAAGAGAGAATTTCAGCCACCGCAGAGTCTCGGACTCTCATACTTCCGCGAGGACCGCTAAGCACTTAATCCGAATTGTTTATTTTGGCGAACAAAGCCCTTTTCCCGACTTGACGTATAAAACATACGCCAGCGTCGTGAGAAAGGGCTTTCTTCATCCAAACTAAGCAATTCTTTTTTTATTAAGAATAATTGACAAACAAATTTTTTCTCACCTTGACGTACAGGAGTACGCTTGCGCTGAGAGAAAAAGCCTTTTTCATCCGAACTAAATCGCCCGATTCCTTCTTTATTTATTAAAACTAAAAGCCCTTTTTACGACTTGATGCATAGAACATACGCCTGCGTCGTGAGAAAGGGCTTTCTTCATCAAATTATTAAAATAATAATCTACGGATAGATTCTTTTCTTAAAAGAAACAAGTAAAATTACTTTATAAGTTCGTCAATCGTGGTGTTCAAAACATTGCATATTTCAAGCATTCTCTTAGTTGGCGGCAGAGATACGCCGTTTTCGTATTTTGAAATGGAAGAACGGTTCATTTTAAGTATTTCTGCGAGTTGTTGCTGAGTTAACTTTTTTGCTTTCCTTGCGGCTTTGAAATTATTTGAAAAATCCATATTTATTCCTCCGTAAATAAAAAAGTGCGCAGCCGAAGCCACGCACAAAAAACACGGCTCGATTGCTGCGACACAATTAAATTTCGTCCCAAAAACAAGGATAGAAAGTCAA
>USJJ01000232.1 GCA_900554995.1 uncultured Ruminococcus sp.
TTTATTGACATTCTTTTAAGATTGAATTCACCGATAAGACGCTGAAGCTCCATATCTGCATCTGCATTCTTCTGAGCGTCCTGCAATTTTTTATATGAGTCCTCTTCCTGAATGAGTCTTCCGAGTTCCCTTGCTTTCTCAATGATATCCATAGTTTTAACCTCCGATTATTTTACAAGCTCACCCTTTAATATCCAGTTGCGAGCCTTTGTTATTTTTACATTTCTGAATGTTCCGATACAGTCCTTTGATCCTTCAAGCTCAACTATTATGTTACCGCTTGTACGACCGCACAATTCACCGTTCTTATCGTTTTCACTTTCAATAAGTACCTTTTCGGTTTTGCCAACCATTGAAGAACAACGCTTTGCCGCAATTTCTTCCTGAACATCAAGAAGTTCACGGAACCATTTCGATTTTTCTTCAGCGGAAATCGGATCGTCCATTTTAGCAGCAGGAGTACCTACTCTCGGTGAGAAAATGAAGGTAAAGAGCGATGTAAACTCAACCTCACGGATGAGGGATAAAGTTTCTTTGAAATCTTCATATGTTTCACCAGGAAAACCTACAATGATATCACTTGTAAGTGAAAGACCGTCAATTTTCTCTTTAGCATAATTGATTATTTCAAGATACTTTCTGCGGTCATAGTGACGATTCATTGCTTTAAGCACTCTGTCCGAACCGCATTGGAACGGAAGATGAAGATGCTTGCTTATATGAGTACCCGATGCAATTGTGTCAATAAGTTCCTTTGAACAATCCTTCGGGTGAGATGTCATAAAGCGAAGCCAATAATCTCCGTCAATTGAATCGACCTCACGCAAAAGCTGTGAAAAGTTTACTTTCTCGGAAAGACCTTTTCCGTATGAATTTACATTCTGACCGAGAAGGGTAATGTCTTTATAACCCGACTCAATCATATTTTTAGCCTCAGAAACAATAATATTCTTTTCACGGCTGCGTTCTCTGCCTCTTACATAAGGCACAACGCAATATGTACAGAAGTTGTTGCAACCGTACATAATCGGAAGCCAGCCCTTGATACTGCCGTCACGCCTTATCGGGAGATCCTCGGCGATAACGCCTGCCCCATCGGGGCACTCATAGACCTTTTTTCCTGTGCAAAGCACACGGTAGATAAGCTCAGGAATCCTGTGAATAACGTGCGTTCCGAAAACGAGATCGACAAACGGATAGCTCTTTCGGATTTTATCGACAACTCTCTTCTGCTGCATCATACAGCCGCACAGAGCGATTATCAGATTCGGATTGGTCTTTTTGAGGCGCTTTATCGCACCGACATTGCCGTAAATTCTGTCCTCGGCGTGCTCACGCACGGCGCAGGTGTTGTAAAGAATCAAGTCCGCCTTTTCAACATCGTCCGTAAATCCGTAGCCGAGAGATTCAAGAATACCCTTGATACGCTCACCGTCGGAAACATTGCCCTGACAACCGTATGTGTGGACAAAAGCAAGCGGCTTTGACGGTTCAAATCTCGTTGTCAGAACCGTCCTCACAAGCTCCGTATACTCGTGCTGTTTTGCCATTTCCGAGGGCGAAACCTTTATTATCTTTTTCATTGTGCCTTCGCTCAAAGGGCATACCTCTCTTTTTAACTTATTAACTGTATAATTATAATATAAACAGTACATTATTTCAAGCATTTTAACACAAATTTTAGTTTTATATTAACCTTGTCCGTATTGACATTAATTGATGTATGATGATATAATTCCATATATAAACAACAAAGGTGAAAGCTCAGAGCAAAAACATAAAAAAAGACATTCCTGTTTTTATAATATTTTTGGCATTTTCATTCGGTCTGCTTTACATCTGCACCGCGTCAAGCCCACGCTATGCAATCAACCCGTGGAATGATGCAAATGCCTTTTTCACCATGGGAAGAGCTATGGCAAACGGCGCAACTCTTTACAAAGATATTTTCGAACAAAAGGGTCCCCTGCTTTACCTTATACACGCAGCCGCTTCCCTGATTTCCGACACATCGTTTTTTGGGGTATACATTATGCAGTCCGTTTCGCTTTCGGCAACGGCTTTTGCGGCGTATAAAATTTCTGCGCTCTATCTCAATACAGGCTGGTCGGTCTTTTCATCGGTGCTCACCTGCTTTATCACGGTGAACTCGGGCTGCTACTACTACGGCGACTCCGCCGAGGAATTTTGTCTGCCGCTTTTGATGGCAAGCCTGTATTTTTTCTGTGCCTATTTCAAAAATACACAACAGAACAGTATCGGTAAACCAGCGTTTTTCGTTGTCGGCTTTTTCGCAGGCTGTGTTGCAATGATAAAATTCACGCTGATCGGCTTTTGGTTTGCGTGGGCGGTATATATCTCCCTTTACACGTGGATCGCAAAAAAAGACTTTAAAAAAGCTGCAATAAATGCACTTGCTTTTATCGGCGGAATGGCGACGTCAATCGTTCCTTGGCTCGTTTATTTTGCCGTCAACGGCGGTTTCAAAGACTTCATCAACACTTATTTTGTCATCAATGCAACCGCCTATCCGATTGAAAGGCATTACAGCTTCCTTGTGCGTCTGCGCAAGCCGCTCGGCGTTTTTTCGGAAAGGATTCTTGCGGCGCCGGTGCTCTCGGCTGTCGCTGTCGGCGGCGGCATTCTATATGCGGCTACGAACTTCTTTGCCGAGAAAAAGTTTTTTTCACGTATGTCTGTTCCGTTTGTCGCATTTTTCGGAATATATATCATCTATTTCGGGCTGAGGGCATACGACTATTATCTGATTCCGATATCCGTTTTCACGGTTTTCACTTTTATTTTAATTTCAATTCTGCTTGACAAGCTGTTCAAGAAGAAGAGCGGTGTTATCTCGGCGGTCTCTTGTGTGCTTGTAATTGCTCTGACC
>USJJ01000233.1 GCA_900554995.1 uncultured Ruminococcus sp.
CTGATTGTCTACCGGAGTCTTAGATGGAATAGCCAGCAACAGGTACCCCACTGCCATCAGCACGATTCCCGTGAAAATAGTTCCTTTGTAGTTTCGTGTCTTATCGGCAATAATACCTCCGACCAAAGCAAGAATGTAAATGGAGAAATAAAAAGTTGAATAAATAAATCCTGCTTCTTTTCCATTCATTCCAAACTTAGCTTGCAGGAAAAGCACGAGGATTGCCATCATTGTATAGAAGCCGAAGCGTTCACCTAGATTGGCTAAAGCGGCTGCTATCAGTCCTTTAGGGTGTTTGTCAAACATAGATATAAATTTATTAATTAATGATTGATAATTTTTCTAATGACATATATTCTGCAAATATATACTTTTTTGGATTTATTCCTCAAATAAACGGCAAATTTCTGCTCTCGATTCACGGATTAAATCATCCGGTGCAAGCTTTATCTGAAGCCCCCGTACACCGGCACTTACATAAATATACGGAAAATGCAGGCAAGTGTCATGAATATAAGTAGGAAAATGCTTCTTCATTCCAATGGGCGAACAACCTCCCCGGATATATCCCGTCAGCGGAAGAAGTTCCTTCACGGGTATGAGATCGCACTTTTTATTGCCGGAAGCCTTTGCCGCCAGTTTCAAATCAACTTCGTGTTCACCCGGGATGACGCAAACAAAATAGCCGCTTTTGTCACCGTGAAGAACAAGTGTCTTAAATACCTGCTCTATATTTTCGCCTAAATTGGCTGCTACATGAATAGCACTCAGATCATTTTCGTCCACCTCATAAGGAATCAATTCATAAGCTATTTTAGCTTTATCCAGCAAACGCGCCGCATTCGTCTTATTGATCTTCATTTTGTTGTTTCTTTTATTAATCTTGTATGCAATATATACTAAAGAATATGATAAATGCCGACTTATCGGACAAAAGCCCATAAGCCGGCACTTATACTTCAATATCAAAGTCCTAACTCCTCGCGAAGAAACTTCGGAGTATAACCTTTCTGGCTCTTCGCAACCTCTTCCGGTGTTCCGTAGCTAAGGAGTACTCCCCCGCCCTTACCACCTTCAGGCCCCATGTCTATGATATAATCCGCCATCTTGATAACGTCCAAGTTATGTTCGATTACAATAACGGTATTGCCCTTATCCACCAATTTATTAAGTACCCCCATCAACACACGGATATCTTCGAAATGGAGGCCGGTAGTCGGTTCGTCAAGAATGTAAAGAACACCCATAAGCGACGATCCTATCTGTGTGGCAAGGCGGATACGCTGACTTTCTCCACCCGAGAGCGTGCCTGAACTTCTCGTCAGCGTGAGATAGTCAAGACCTACGCTCGCAAGAAAGTTCATTCGGCTTTTTATCTCCTTGATAATCGCATCGGCAATCATCATATCCCTGTCAGAGAGCTTCAGACCGTCGAGAAAAACAAGTGCGTCCTTAATGGACATACTGCAAAATTCATTGATATTTATGCCGCCCACGGTGACGAAGAGGCTCTCTTTTTTCAGCCTTGCGCCGCCGCATTCGGGGCACTCAACCGCTGTCATAAGCTGTTCAATCTCATTGCGTGAGTATTCACTCGTCGTTTCGGCATAGCGACGTTCAATGTTGTTGAGGATGCCCTCAAAATCCTTCATATACGTGCCCTCGCCGTATACACTCTTGCGCTGCATCTTGATTTTCTTGCCGTCTGTGCCGTACATAATCGCTTTTTTTGCCTTTTGGGGCAGATCCTTATACGGAACGTCGAGCGAGAAATCATATTCCCTTGCCAACGCTTCATAATACATAAGTGCAATCGTTCCGCCGTCGGCAGCCGACCAGCCCGACGCCTTGATCGCTCCCTGACGGATCGAAAGATTCGGATCGGGTACAACGAGCTTTTCGCTGACTTTCATAAATATGCCGAGTCCGCTGCACTTGGGGCAGGCTCCGAACGGGTTGTTAAAGCTAAACATTCTCGGATTCAGCTCTTCAACGCTTACACCGTGCTCGGGGCAGGCATAATTCTGCGAGAACATAAGCTCCTCGCCGCCGATTACATCAATTATAATAAGCCCCTTTGAAAGGTTCGCCGCAGTTTCAACGGAATCGGAAAGTCTGCCGCGTATCTCGTCCTTTATAACGAGTCGATCAACAATGACCTCAATATTATGCTTCTTGTTCTTTTCGAGCTTAATCTGCTCGGAAAGATCATATGTGATTCCGTCAATCCTGACTCTGACAAATCCGCTTTTACGGATATTATCAAGCTCCTTGACATATTCGCCCTTCCTTCCGCTGACGATCGGAGAAAGCACCTGAATCTTTGTGCCTGTTTCAAGCTCCATAATGCTGTCGACGATCGTGTCGACGCTCTGTCGCGAAATCTCTCTGCCGCAGACGGGACAGTGCGGAATACCTACCCTCGCATAGAGAAGTCGGAGGTAATCGTATATCTCGGTAACGGTTCCGACCGTCGAACGCGGGTTTTTTGACGTGGTTTTCTGATCTATTGAAATTGCAGGTGAAAGACCCTCAATATAATCGACTTTCGGCTTTTCCATCTGACCGAGGAACTGTCTCGCATATGACGAGAGAGACTCAACATAGCGTCGCTGACCCTCGGCATATATTGTATCAAAAGCAAGGGACGATTTGCCAGAGCCCGAAAGACCTGTGAAAACAACGAGCTTGTCCCTCGGTATCTCAACATCTACATTTTTCAGGTTATGCTCACAGGCACCCTTTACGATCAATTTATTCTGTCGCATTACTTATCCTCTCTGAGCTTATTGATACGGTCACGTAAATAAGCTGCGTGTTCAAATTCAAGTATCTTTGCCGCCGCCTTCATCTCTGCGGTGAGCTGTTTAATCATCCGGTCTT
>USJJ01000234.1 GCA_900554995.1 uncultured Ruminococcus sp.
AGTCGATTACTTCCTTTAATCGGGACTTGACGGGCCAGAAGCCTGTGCTTGCCATTGTGCCACCTCCCGTATGATTTCTTTCTTACTCTGCTTTGGCGCATCTGTGATTTCGGCATAAATATCGTCAAAGAGTTTCAGTGCCGCCGCTTCGGTTTCGGGAGATAACTCACGGTTGAGCAGTTCGCTTATTTTCTCGTTAAAAACATAAAATGCATCGGGAACAACTGCTTTCACAGTGTATCCCAATGCCCGTTTACGGAGATATTCAGCGACAGGGATGCCGCAGCTCTCGGCGAGTTCGGTGATCTTCTTTTTCTCCTGCAGAGATACCCGAAGATATAACCGACACGGCTTTTCTTTTGGATTTCTATTCATATACATACCTTCTTTCTGTAATCGGGGTATTAGGGGTGTCCCCTAAATATGAACAGTAGGCGGAAACGCTTACTGTTTATTTGGAACTTGCCGTACAAGTTCCCTGCTTGTTACGGTGTAAGATACACACCATATGTGGTATTCGTCTGTTTTTCTGTGGCTTGCACCGTGAGGGAGCGACCTCATACAATTATTGTTTGTGCAAATCTTTCGATTAGTTCTGCTATTGGTTTATATTGGCATCACTTTTATTGTGATTACCGTCAGTTTTGAAAACTAGTGGAGTCATTGGTTTTAGTGGGGGCAATTCCTTTGGGTATTGCCATCACAGTACCGTCAAAAGCAGGAAGCAGTGACATCTTAGAAGCTGTCAAGAAAATCGAGTACCGCTTCTTCGCTGTCGTCGTTTTTTTCCTTTTCGGAAGGTGTTTGTGCAACGGGCTGTTGCACAAGTTGTAATAAGCCGCTAAGAGGGTTTGTTTTTGCCGTTTCCTCTCGGATGGTGGATATAACCCTTTCGAGGAAAGCTTCTTCGGTTGCAGTTCTTTCTGACAGCTCCATATATCCGCAGATAGCAGAAATGACCGCCTTGCTGTATGAAACCTCTGCACCTTGCAGATATTCATAAGCCTTGCGGTCATTTTCTTTACTCAGATTAAAGCGTACTTTTACATTCTTAATGCTCATACCGCACCACCGTTTCTGTTAAGGGAAACGAGTGCCATATACTCATATCCCTTTGCGGTGGCACAAATATCCTCGTTGATGATAACTCGGCTTGCATCGTAATCGGCAAAGTTACGGATAAGGCAACCACCGCCGCCGACCACATATAGTTTCATCAGTTTGGGATCGTATTCGTGTTCACGCAGACGGTGGAAGATACCGGCGGTGTATTCTTTTGCGGTTTTGATAACCGTTTCAAGATACTGCCCGTCAATATCTGCTGTGCCTTTCTTGAGAATTTCTGTGATTATCGCATCATCGATGATTGTATGATAGTGCTTCATCATCTGCTCACGGATAAGCAGAGCGCATTGATGGGTGCCGTACTTCTCGGTAAACATACGCTGGGCATCAGGTTTCTTGTTTACAATCCGAAGCAGGTTCATTGTACCGTTGCCAATATCGCAGAGCATATTGACACCCTTAAAATCACCAAGGTTTTCGGCAACAGCAGCGAACCCCTGCGGATAGATTTCTGCACCGACAATTTTAATGCGGTAATCGGTGTTATGGAAAGAAAATTTAACATCGCTGTGTTGAAGCAGATATTTCTTAAACTCAGCCTTTTGCTCACGTACCCAAGTTAAGGGTAGTCCTGCGGCGATAAATACAGAAGCCTCGGTGAGGCGTTCTCTCCGTAACTCCCGTGCGATAGCGGCAAGGGTGAGTACATAATAGTCCTCGTCAGTAAACTTGTCTGCCGTAAATTCCTTATGACCGACGCCGATGGAATAGTATTTGCCGTTCCATTGGAGCAGGTCGCTGACAAAGGTGGGTTCGGTATCGCTTTTCATTACTCCGGTGGAAAAGCAGCAGTTCGCCGTTTTCATATTCCCGTAGCCGTGGTCGATACCGATAACGTACATTTCATTAAATTTTCTCATAATTTCATTTCTCCTTTTCTTACTTCAATTTGTTGTGCTTTTTGATTTGTTCGTACAGCTCTTTATCGGCGAGTAATACTGCTTTTTTGAAGTAGTTGCAGTAAATCCCGTAGATAGAGATAAGCTGCACACAGCGGTGTGCTTCGCCGTCATCGAGCAGGATGCAGTTGCCGTCCTCGTCACAGTTGGCGCAAAGCTCTTTGACAAGGCGGTGAACACGCTCCACTTGCTTCGGTGTGATCTTCATCATAGACTTTTCCTCCTTTCGTTTTCGGGCAATAAAAAAGCCGCTGGTTTCCCGACGGCAATGCCCTGAGTATTGTGAGGTTTTCGCTCCCTCTACTTTATAGAATAGGGAGATGAAGCTCAAACAGCAAGTATAACACAACTCATTAAAAACGATTGGCGCAACTGCTCCAAATTCATTGAAAATGCGGCGTTTTTATGATATACTAATTAAAAAGCAACCGTGAAATATGATGCTGCAACTGAAATTTCTAAAGATTTTTTTGAATTTATTTATTTTTTTGCAAAGGGACATTTATTGGACACTTGATATGTTAGAATTAGGATGGAGGGTAAGAAACTATGCGTGAAAAGGTTGAATATTTTACCGCCGACTACCGTGACGGCAGAGTGCATATTGGCGGCAAGGTGTATCAGGCAGGATATTTCGCCACCCATCTGCTGAATCAGTATTACGAAAATGACACCGCCGCTCGTATTTCTGTGTTTACATTGGATAACTGGATATTGGAAAGAAACCTTGAACGAGGCTATCTATATCCGCCTATGTTTATAAATGCAGGCAAGGACATATTAAACATTTTTACAGCACTGCCTTGGCTCAGGCCATTTAATCTTTTGGATGTTAATTTCGAAAG
>USJJ01000235.1 GCA_900554995.1 uncultured Ruminococcus sp.
CGCGCTGAAAATACTTGGCGGGCAGCCGCCCGGGAAGATAAGGCGACGCCGACATCATCTGACAGTCGTTTTTATAACGGCTGTTTTGCATTCACGGATCCTGTCAGCAGACGGGGTCTGTTTTTTTGAATTAATTCAGTTTTTTTCAAAAAACTGTTGCAATTTAGCAAAAGCTGTGATACAATAGCTGTTGCGTGAATATATCGAAAGAGGTGAAACACATGAAGGAAGGAATTCATCCTAAGTACGAAGAGACAGTTGTTCGTTGTGCTTGCGGTAATGAGATAAAGACTTGTTCAACAAAGAAGGATCTTCGTGTTGATATCTGCTCAAAGTGCCACCCGTTCTTTACAGGTAAGCAGAAGCTCGTTGACACAGGCGGACGTGTTGACCGTTTCAATAAGCGTTTCAATTTGTCTAAATAATGATGAGAGAAAAGGCGGTGTGATTAACACCGTCTTTTTTTAGGTTGAGGAGGTGACCGCCACGGAATACAGAACGATCGGTAAACAGGCGAGCGACGAGTTCGTTGAGAAAAAATCAAGATTCATCGGCTATATCAAGCCTGTCACAACTCAGGAAGAGGCGGTTGCCTTTATAAACGAGATCAAGTCCAAGCACTGGGACGCACGGCACAATGTTTATGCCTATGTCCTCAGGGACGGTCAGACACGCCGCTATTCCGACGACGGAGAGCCGCAGGGAACGGCGGGAATCCCCGTGCTTGACGTTCTTCTCAAGGAAAATCTGACAGACTGCGTTGTCGTTGCGACAAGGTATTTCGGCGGTACACTGCTCGGTACGGGCGGACTGGTGAGGGCGTATTCCCACACGGCGAAGATCGCAGTCGACGCCGGCGGAATAATCACGATGAAGTTGTGCAAGGCGCTCAGAATCTGCTGTGACTATAATTTCTACGGCAGGCTTAATTCGCTGATTCCCGAATGCGGCGGAGTGATTGACGGCACGGACTTTGCCGATTCCGTCACAGTTACCTTTAAAATGCCAGTTGACGGTGTTGATGATTTTGAAAGAAAACTCGTTGATCTGAGCCTCGGAAAGTTCCGAAGTGAGGAAATCGGAGAAGAATTTAAAAATTTTTAAATTTTTTAAAGGAAAAGGACGAAAAACGGAGTATATATTAAGTAGAGAGACGGGAGGTGCATTGTATGGAAAAAACGGTCAGAGAAAGACTGTGCGAAAATGAGCATCTTATTCTGAGCAGTAATGCCTGCTTTTCGGATTCGAGCAGAGGCAGACTCGTCTATGAGCCGGAGACCGAGCTGAGAACCTGTTTTCAGCACGACCGTGACCGTGTCATACACTGCAACTCATTTCGCCGTCTGAAGCATAAGACTCAGGTTTTTCTTTCGCCGCAGGGCGATTATTACAGAACACGATTGACGCACACCCTTGAGGTTGCACAGATAGCAAGAACAATTGCGGTCTGCCTCGGTCTCAATGAGACGCTGACGGAGGCGATTGCCCTCGGACACGACCTCGGTCACACTCCGTTCGGTCACGCAGGCGAGCGAGCGCTCAACAGCGTATGCTACGGCGGATTCCGCCACTATGAACAGAGCGTCAGAGTGGTTGACGTGATTGAGAAAGAGGGAAAGGGACTGAACCTCACGTGGGAGGTAAGAAACGGAATCGACCGTCATACCAACGGTGAGGAGGCAGCAACGCTTGAGGGCAGAATTGTCCGAATTGCCGACAGAATCGCATATATTAATCACGATATTGACGACGCTGTGCACGCCGGAGTTATGAAAGAGGAGGATATCCCCTCCGATATCAGAGATGCGCTCGGCTATTCAAAGGGTCAGCGAATCGACAAGCTCGTTAAATCGGTTGTCAGAAACAGCAAGGACGATATAATCCTCGGTGAGGATTGTGCCGATGCTTTTTCAACTCTTCACTCCTTTATGTTTGAGAGAGTGTATACAAACCCCGCTTGCAAAAGCGAGGAGACAAAGGCTATTGAGATGATAAAATGGCTGTATGAATACTATTTGAATCATCCGAATGAAATGCCGGAGCTTTACATAAAAATCTGCGACAAAGAGGGCGTTGAACGTGCGGTCTGCGATTATGTCGCCGGAATGACGGACAGATTTGCCGTCAGCACATTTGAAAAGCTCTTCGTCCCCAATTCGTGGATGATGGTGTGACGGTGCCAACGTTGCAAATGAAAAGCAATCTTTAAAGCTTGCAGGAATCAATTGGGCTTTCCCTCAAGTGGAAGGCTGTTAAATTACTGCATATTTAAAACTTTGAAAGCAACATTACGTTGTAGCAAAAAAGGAGGTTGATGCTATGGCAATAAGCGATGAGTTTCTGAATGAACTGCGTTCAAGAATTGATATCGAAAGCCTTATATCCCAGTATGTCAACCTCTCGAAGAGGGGCAGAAATCCAAAGGGACTTTGTCCTTTCCATAATGAGAAAACGCCGTCTTTCACGGTCTATCCGGACAGCCAGTCGTTTTACTGTTTCGGCTGCGGCGCGGGCGGAGATGCGATAACCTTTATGCGGCGGATTGAGAATCTTGACTATGTAGAGGCAGTCAAGCAGCTTGCCGACAGGGCGGGTATGAGAATGCCCGATGACGGCTACGACGATACGATTGCAAAGCACCGCCAGCGGATATTGGCGGCGAACCGTGAAGCGGCAAGGTTCTTTCATCAGACGATGATGTCGCCGCAGGGCAAGATCGGACTTGATTATTTCGCAGGCAAGCGACGCCTGACTATGCAGACGATAAAGCATTTCGGTCTCGGCTATGCGCCCGATTCGTGGGACGCATTGCTCAGGCATATGCACTCCAAGGGCTTTACTAATCAGGAGCTCTATGATGCAAACCT
>USJJ01000236.1 GCA_900554995.1 uncultured Ruminococcus sp.
AGAATCGGATTCTCAGCGTTGTTTTCGGCATTGCGTCCCTGCTTTCTTCGGCGGTAACGGTATACGCCGCAATGATTTCCTCGGCAACAAAAAATTATGTTGCTATGGCAATTGCGGCAATCTTTCTTACGTCGGTTTTCATCACTCTCGGCGCAACGCTTCAGGCCCTATACACGCCTGACAAATACGGCAGACTGAGCGATATAACGGTTGGCTTTGACAGCCTTTACGGTCACCTGAATTTTACCGATTATCAGGGCAAGGTCGTCGGCAGATATGCCAACAGAATCGCCAACGGCTCATTTATGATGAACGGCAAAAAGGTTCAGCTCATTCAAAACGAAAAGGGAAAGACCTGTCTGCACAGTGCAGGTGAGTTTTCAAATGCAGTCTGGGACGCGGAGATCGTCGGTGACAATGCCGTCGAGCTTTCCTATACAAGCCCCGACGGAACGAGCGGCTATGAGGGAAAAATGGACGCAAAGGTCAGATACACCCTTACGGACAACAACAGGGTTGAAATCGAGTACAGTGCAGTGAGCGACAGGGACACGGTTATCAACTTTACCAATCATACGTATTTTAATCTCAGCGGCTGTGCAATGAGCAATGTACTCGGTCACGTTCTTAAGCTCAACGCAAAGAAATTTACCCCGACGGATGAGGACAGTATACCTACGGGTCAGCTCCGTTCGGTTTCCGGTACGCCGTTTGATTTCACAAATCCGACTTCGATCGGCAAGCGAATCCACGACAGGGACGCCCAGCTTGTGATGTGCAGGGGCTATGATCATAACTTCTGCCTTGATCACGTCGAGGGCGAGGCGGACGCAACTGTTTATGAGCCTGTCAGCGGCAGACAGCTCAAGGTTTATACCGATCTTCCCGGCGTTCAGCTCTATACGGGCAATTTCCTTGACGGTACAGTAATCGGTAAGGGCGGACTTCCGCTTGTTCGACACGCAGGATTCTGCCTTGAAACTCAGTATTATCCGGACACGCCGAACCATCCCGAGTTCCCGCAGTGCACATTCAAGGCGGGCGAGGAGTATAAGTCGAAAACAATCTTTGAAATAAATGTATTTTAAAGAATATTTTTGATTAGTTCACAAAATGGACAAATTAAAAAGTATAATTAAGATTAAAGACAACAATTAAAGGGTCTTATTGAAACGGAGGAATTTATATGGCAACGGAAAAAATTCTTGTAGTCGATGACGACACAAATATATGTGAGCTTCTCAGACTTTATCTTGAAAAAGAGGGTTACAGTGTTACGATTGCTAACTCGGGAATGCAGGCAGTTAAGCTCTTCGCCGAGCATCAGCCCGATCTTATGCTTCTTGACATAATGCTGCCCGAGCTTGACGGCTGGCAGGTTTGCCGAGAGGTAAGAAAATATTCCAACAAGCCGATAATTATGCTCACGGCAAAGGGTGAGACCTTTGATAAGGTGCTCGGACTTGAACTCGGAGCGGACGACTATATAACAAAGCCGTTTGAGGCTAAGGAGGTTCTTGCAAGAATCAAGGCGGTTCTGCGTAGAACATCAAACGCATCCGCACCTGAAGCCGAAAGCAACATAAAGCAGGTTTCATACGACAATCTGTCGATCAACCTCACAAACTATGAGCTCAGAGTCAAGGGGGAAAAGGTCGACGCTCCGCCGAAAGAGCTTGAGCTTCTCTATCACCTCGCAAGCAATCCGAACAGAGTTTTCACAAGGGATCAGCTCCTTGACGAGGTATGGGGCTTTGACTACTACGGCGACAGCAGAACCGTTGACGTTCACGTCAAGCGTATCCGTGAGAAATTAGAGGGCGTTTCGGATAAATGGGAGATCAAGACCGTCTGGAGCGTCGGATATAAATTTGAAACCAAGGACTGATGATCCATGGGCAGAAGAAAAAATTGCGAACCCAAAAATAAAAAACTTTTTTATAAATATCTTTCCATCATAACCTTGGTCAGCCTGTTCAGCGTGCTGATTGTATGCTCGACATATCTTGGAATTGCTTCAAAATACCGCAATGAAGAGCAGCTTGCGACGCTTGAGCGAAATACTACGATTATCTCAAAAAACTCCGAGAAAATTCTCAGCCAGTTTTCCGGGAAATATGACAGCGGAGAGGAAGTTGACATCTCTCCGCTTTCAATGATCTGCAACACGATTAATAATATGTCTGCGGCGATTGATGCCGACATATTTATTATTAATATGAACGGTGAGGTCGTCGTATGCAAGGAAATGATGAGCGACAGATTTCGCTTCGATTCAAACGCAACCTGCGTTGTGCACGGCGGCTATAAGATTGATCAGTCGATCATCAGTCAGGCGACCGATAAGGACTACACCGAGGTAGGCAGGCTTGGAACCACATTCGTCAGGACGCAGCTCACAGCTGCATCTCCGATTAAGCTCAACAACAAAACCGTTGCAATTGTTATCGCAACGGAGAAGATAACATCAAGCTGGTACAGCTACGCAAAGCGTATGCTGCAAATCTTCCTTGTTGCGGTGCTGTTTTCGCTGGTTCTTTCGTTTATAGCGGTTTATTACCTCAGTTACAGACTGACACGTCCGCTCAGGGATATGGCAACGGCGACGGAGCATTACGCTCAGGGTGATTTCAGCTATAAGGTTAAGGTGAGGGGACACGATGAGGTCGCACAGCTCTCGGAGGCTTTCAACACGATGGCGATGTCACTCTCGGCGCTCGAAAGCTCACGCAGGAGCTTTGTTGCTAATGTTTCCCACGAGCTGAAAACACCGATGACCTCAATCGGCGGATTCATAGACGGTATGCTTGACGGTACGATCAGTCAGGACAGATATGATTATTATCTCAGAATCGTT
>USJJ01000237.1 GCA_900554995.1 uncultured Ruminococcus sp.
AAGCGGATTCAAAATTTCTAAAGCGACCTCGGGAAACGTAACCAGTGACCTCAACGCCATGGGCGTGTCCTACATCTACGTCGCATACAAATAATATAAATACCGATTTCTCCGAAAAAGCCGCAGGCTCCGATTGTTTTGTCAAAGCCTGCGGCAATTTTTATCTTGTCACCCTGTATTCTTTTGTATTAACGATAACGCTGATTTCGTTCTGTTCGCCGTAATCGAAGCTCGGCATAAAGTCCAGAATATCGGTGTTTTTCATATTCTTTTCAAGGTCAAAATCAATCTCTCTTCCGTTATTCAGGACGGTGATCTGCTCCTTCCTCAGAAAAAGGAATATCGGCGACACAAGGTTTGCCCTGCCGTCCTTGGATTTCAATTTGATTTTCCTCTCCGAATACAGCTCTCTTCCGCCCGAGATGATTTTTATTTCATCACCGCATACGACGATCGGATGACTGTTCGGGCGGCGCATAAGCCAGTAATAAAGCGTTACGCCGTCAACCGACGGGTGCAGAACGATTGTGTCCTCCTCCATCCTCGCAAGCAGGCGGTCAATCCGCAGATTTGCCTTTTCCCACTCCTCGCCGTCAAGATGAACGGGCAGAAGCTTGCCGTCCTTGAACTTCCAGCGCAGATCGTTGAACACAATGCCCTGATAATAGGTCGGCACAAATCTTCCGAAGCTGTCAAACATCCGCTCGTAAAAATCCATTGATGTGTCGAAAATATTTTCGGGTGAAAACTTTGTCGAAACTATGCTGTCAACATTGTCCCGGTTATAGATATACTCGCCCTCGGCGCAGAATCCGATCTTCATCTTATCCCGAAGAATATCACAGCAGTATTTTTCGTCCTCGTGGCGAAAATTCGGCGTTGTGTCGAAGAGGAGATTGTTCTCCCCCCTGTTCTTGATGCAGATATTGATGTTCGTCTGCGTGATAAATCGGTTTTCCGGCTGTCTGAGATCGTAAACTCCCGTCTCGGTAAGAGTTCGGTATCTGTAATGGACAATGACCGGTCTTTCGTTATAATACTGAATGATCCTGTATGTTACAAGGTCGACCTCGCCGTAAACCGTATCGAAGAAATCCGTCACGGCCCTCACCGTGTCCGCTCTGAGACGGTCGTCGGAATCGAGGAAGAAGATATACTTTCCGTGACACCTTGCAAGCCCGTAATTTCTTGTTTTTGAAAGTCCCTCGTTCTCCTTTGAATAGAGGGAAACGTTGTCGTATTTGTCGGCATATTCACGGCAGATCGACTCGCTGTTATCGGTCGAGCCATCGTTTACGAGCACAACCTCTATGTTCTCAAAGCCGATTGTCTGCGCCGCCAGGGAATCGAGGCACGGGCGAAGAAACCTTTCGACATTGTAAACGGGAATGAGCACCGACGCCTTATATTCAAGCATTGAACTCACCTCCGAGCCTGCGCCTGCAAAGCTCGCAGAGCTTGTCCCTCAGGAAGCCCGGCTTCATTCGGTACGCCTTGAAATAAACATAGGCGGCAATACATTTTTTCAGATCGCCGATCCCGAACTTTCCGGAATAGAAGCTCATAACCGCATCGCCTGCTTTTATCGGCATTTTGACCTCACGGTACTTTGTCTCGGTTCCGAGCCGCTTGAAATCCTCCATACTTATATCGGTTTTCAAAAGCTCCGCATCCCAGCCGTAAACCTCCTTGAACCAGGCGCACACCGCATAATCGCCCATAAACGGAACAAGAACGCTCCTGAGCATTTCAAAGGTCTCGCGCTGTTCGCACGAACCGAAAACCGCCATAACGCTGCGGATAAAGAAAAGTGTTACACGGTCGCTTGCCGTCTGAGAAAACAGCCATGAATAATTTTCAAGCCCCGCAATGTCCTCTCCGTCCGCCGTAGGCGCAGGGATTTTTTCAATATTGAAAAGGCTTTCGTGAATGAGCTTTATCTCGTCGTATCTCGCATAGTCGGCGATCATATTCATTATTGAAAAGGTTGATGAGCCGAGCGGCATAATTCCGTTTTTATGAATCGTTTCGCTGTTCATAAGGCAGCAGAAATATCCGTTTTTCGACGCAATTTCATCAAACGAAAAGTCAGCCGAAAAAAGATTGCCGTCAAGGGACGATCCGTTGAACACGCAGGCTCCCCTCGCAAGCATCGAGGCAAAAGCGTCCGAGGAATAGGTCACGGATGCGTCGGAAAAGAGGATGTACTCGCCCTGTGCGTCGGCAACCGCCCTTTGAAGCGCGTCGGCGTTCGGGAATACCTTTACCCTCGCAAGTATGTTCTCGCTGAGGTCGGCTAAGCTCTCGGGGTCAATCCGTGAGCAAATCAGCACCTCAACATCAATCCCCTGCGAAAAAACATTTTCAAGAAACGACGGCAGTCTGCCGCTCTTTTCTGCCTTAGGAAGAATAACGCTTATATTAAAATTGCTCATTGTAACAGCTCCTGACATTGCATTGATTGTATTAATATATTACCATATACAAGGGCAAAAATCTACTGCCCGATTATTAAAATTATGCCGATTATGTAATAAATTTTACTTGACAATCCCCGTTTCGTATGT
The DNA here is from genome assembly GCA_900554995.1 of uncultured Ruminococcus sp. Taxonomy (GTDB): domain Bacteria; phylum Bacillota; class Clostridia; order Oscillospirales; family Acutalibacteraceae; genus CAG-488. Next base: position 2,568 of record USJJ01000237.1, read on the forward strand.
TAATATATTTAACGTTGTGATGCGCTGCTATGGCTCAGGTGGTAGAGCACATCCTTGGTAAGGATGAGGTCACCGGTTCGAGTCCGGTTAGCAGCTCCAAGCCCCGGGAACTTTACGTTTCCCGGGGCTTATTTTTTATGTCTCCTTACCGCATTTAATTCTTGAGAGCTTGCCGTGTTTTCTTCCTCTCACGGTTTCAAAGGCGGTGAGCTCGTAATAGACGTTGCAATTTTTATCCGCCTTGCACTCGGCAATCGTCTTTTCCGTAACCTCAACACACCTGTTCCA
>USJJ01000238.1 GCA_900554995.1 uncultured Ruminococcus sp.
CGTATTCTTATTTCAACTCCGCTTATCTTTAGCCTGTCATATGGTGCATTTAAAGTTACAAACAAAGCAGGATTGTTATCTTTGCGGCTTTCTATATAATTTTTCAAATGTATTTTTGACTTTGCATCAAAATAAACCCGTCTTTCCTTATCTCCCTTTCCAAAAACAACACATTCTCTCTCCGAAAAATCAATATCCTCAACCGTGGAAATAAGATGACGTGTGTAATCAAACGTCGGCATCTCGGAGCTTCTGATACGTCCGATATCAGCGCCTATCTTAACAGGCGGCTGAGTTACGCCGTCAAGGATAATCGCTTCAATTTTCTCCTCCAGTTCATCGGGAAGCTTATAGCCGTCCGCCTGAAAGATTTTGATGCCGTTGTATTCGCACGGGTTATGCGAAGCGGTGATCATGACCGCTGCATCATACTCATATTTTTTAACAAGGAATGCAACCGCAGGCGTGGGAAGCACGCCGAGATGCATAACATCTGCACCGACCGAGCAAAGGCCTGCAGTGATCGCAGAGCAAAGCATATTTGATGAAATTCTTGTGTCCATTCCGATCATAACTCTCGGACGCTTTTTGTTCTCGTCAATAAGAACCATCGCAGCCGCACGGCCGATCTGCATGGCAAGCTCGCATGTAAGCTCCGAGTTTGCAACTCCTCTTGCACCGTCTGTTCCGAATAATCTGCCCATAAAATGACCTCCGAATTATAGTTCAAATTTTTGCTGTTCCATCAGCGGAACCGGGTTGTTATTAGCTCCGTTCTGTGCAGGCATCGGCATACCCAAATGTGCATAGCCGGCAGGCGTAACCATACGCCCTCTCGGAGTTCTCGAAAGAAATCCGATCTGCATCAGATACGGTTCATAGACATCTTCTATTGTGATCGCTTCCTCGCCTATCGCAGCGGCGATCGTTTCAAGTCCGACGGGACCTCCGTTATAGTTCTTTATCATCGCCGTAAGAAGAAGTCGGTCGATTGAATCGAGACCGAGCGGGTCAACCTCAAGGCGATTGAGCGCAAGGTCGGCATTTTCGTCGGTAATAACGCCGTTGCCGAGCACCTGTGCAAAGTCACGGACACGTTTCAAAAATCTGTTTGCGATTCTCGGTGTTCCTCTTGAACGGGAGGCTATCTGATAAGCTCCCTCGTCGGTAATTTCTATATTAAGTATTCCTGCGCTTCTTTTAACGATACTGCTGAGATCCTCGGGCGAATACAGCTCAAGTCTTGCAATAACGCCGAAACGGTCACGAAGCGGAGCACTGAGCTGACCTGCCCTTGTTGTTGCGCCGACAAGGGTGAATCTCGGCAGGTCTATTCTTATGCTTCTTGCCGACGGTCCCTGACCGATGATTATATCAAGCGCATTGTCCTCCATTGCGGGATAGAGAACCTCCTCTACGCTCCTGTTCATTCTGTGAATTTCATCAATGAAAAGCACGTCGCCCTCGCTGAGGTTTGTAAGCAATGCAGCCAGATCCTTCGGCTTTTCGATTGCAGGACCCGAGGTCACGCGGAAGTTAACACCCATCTCGTTGGCAATTATACCTGCAAGAGTTGTCTTTCCGAGACCCGGAGGGCCGTAAAGAAGCACATGGTCAAGCGGTTCGTTTCTCTTTTTTGCCGCTTCTATATAAATTGAAAGATTCTCTTTAACCTTAGTCTGTCCGATATAGTCGCTCATCGTCCTCGGACGAAGCTGAAACTCCACATCGGAATCGTTATCCATATACTCGGGAGCGACTATTCGGTTTTCAAAGTCCATATCCTCCATGTCGTTCCCTCCTTATATCAGTGATTTCAGCGCCTGACGGATAAGCTCCTCAACAGGTAGATTGCTGTCTAACTTACCGAGTGCCGCCGCAGCTTCCGACCTGCTGTAGCCGAGCTGCACGAGAGCTTCTATCGCCTCGCCCACATTCTCGGCGCCTGCCGTCATCTGAACCGCTCCGACAAGCTCGGACTGCTCCTCGGTAAGTTCTGTGCTGAACTTATTTTTGAGCTCAAGAATAATTCTGTTGGCTATCTTCGCTCCGACGCCCTGTGCCTTTGTTATAGCCTTTGCATCGCCCGAAGCAATGCTCAAAGCAAGCTTATCGGGAGTCAGAACGGAAAGTATCGCAAGCGCCGCCTTTGGACCTACACCCGAAACGGTGATAAGCTGCTTAAAGGAATCAAGCTCGTTTGGCGTTGTAAATCCGTAAAGCTCCATTGCGTCCTCACGAACGTTGAGGTAGGTATAAACCGTCGTTTCCGTGTTGAGTGCAACATTTTTCAGTGTATTCATGGTGGAAAAGCAGAAAAACGCAATTCCGCCGCACTGAACCGCCAGTCCGTTCCGGTCAAGGGCAACTACCTTGCCTGTAAGAGAATATATCATCGTTTCCCGCCTTTCGGTAAATAAAATATTTTTTGCCTCCCCTAAAAGGGAGCCAATGATAAGTCTCCGCTAACATTTATCAGCCTTTCCCTTGAGGGAAAAACTTTTTTAAGCCATAGATCAATGATCATCGACTCCTACGGATTCATCTTCGCCGCACATTATCAATAATACTTCTTCAGCTTTCCGACGAGCGAACCGCTGGTGTGTGCGTGGCAAATAGCCATTGCAAGGGCGTCCGCCGTGTCGTCGGGCTTCGGTATTTCGTCAAATTTCAGCATAATTCGCATCATTTCCTGCACTTGCTTTTTCTCGGCTCTGCCGTAGCCGACAACGCTCTGCTTCACCTGAAGCGGCGTGTATTCGGCAATTTTAACGCCGCCGCTGTATGCGGCAAGCAGTATGACACCGCGCGCCTCGGCAACGTCTATCGCGGTGGTGGTGTTGGTGTTGAAATA
>USJJ01000239.1 GCA_900554995.1 uncultured Ruminococcus sp.
AATCGGGAAGATTCTTATTGGCAGTTACGACATTTTCAAGAAGAGCATTGTTAATTTCAAAGTTATTTCTGCCCTGCTCAAAGGTGATGCCGTAAACCTGCTTGCGCTCGATCGGAGCGGGAATATATGACGGGTCAATTTCTACGATGTTGTAGTTGCCCTTGCGCTTCGATTTGAGAATTTCAAGGGCTTCGGGCTCGTAACCGGGGGCAATAATTCCGTCGGAAACCTCACGCTTGATGAGCTTTGCGGTCGTGACGTCGCAGACATCGGAGAGCGCTATGAAATCGCCGAAGGAGCACATTCTGTCCGTGCCTCTTGCCCTTGCAAAGGCGCAGGCAAGCGGAGAATCGTCAAGTCCCTCAATATCATCGACAAAGCAAGCCTTTTTGAGCTTATCGGAAAGCGGGATTCCTACCGCCGCCGAGGTGGGGCTCACGTGCTTAAACGAGGTTGCGGCGGGAAGTCCGAGAGCCTCTTTCAACTCCTTAACAAGCTGCCACGAATTGAATGCGTCAAGAAAATTTATATAGCCCGGCCTGCCGCTGAGAATTTTTATCGGAAGCTCACTGCCGTCCTCCATAAAAATTTTTGCAGGCTTCTGATTGGGATTACATCCGTATTTCAGTTCAAATTCTTTCATACTCTGTCATTTCCTTTCTGCATAATTCAGCAATTTTTGTTTATCAGCTTTTCCTCATAGCTGCCGTCCGTGAGGTCGGTATATCTTACATAAAGTGAAATCTTATTGTTTTCATCAAGATTCGTCCAGATCTCATCGGCAAAATCGTCGATGCTGTCGGGGATAGCCACCCTCTCGGGTTCACCCTGAAATGTCGGGATCGGGTTGCCGTCCGTCACGTATGTATGGATAAAGTGCCCGAGACCTGCCTTTGAGGGATAGGAGAACGTGTATCTTGCGCAGTCACTGCCGTCCTCATCAAGGCTTTTAAGTATGCTCATTTCATAGACGAAATTGTCGTCGGCAAATGTCAGCATACCGCTGATTCTGGGCGTGAAATTCGGTGCATCGGGCTCAAATTCACGGCTTTCAAGGCTTTTCGAAAAGCTCTTTCCCGTAACAACACCGTCATAGATCGTATCCGTCTGATCACCGTTGGTGACAATCAGCCTGTTGTCAAGGCTTCTGAGCGCCGCATAGATAATCAGCGACGGATCCTCGACCTTTGAAGCGTCAAACGGCTCTGTAAAGACCTCACCGTTTTTTACCGTAAAAACACGGTTACGGCTGTTTGCACTTCTACCCATAATGAAGTATGCTGTCGCCGCCTTTTTCCCGTCGGCACTTTTTCCGATCACAATTCCGCGTCCGACATAGGGGTTGCCCGAAATACGATCTTTCATTGATTTTGCTTCATATATATTCATTTCATTCTGTCCTTTCTTTAAGGATTTTCGCCGAAACAAGCTCCGTCGCCTGCGGAAGAATCTTCCATTCCGCCTGCTCCATAACTCTCTTCTGAAGAATTTCGGGAGTGTCGCCGTCCTCGACGTCAACCGCTTTTTGGAGGATTATTTTTCCGCCGTCAGGAATTTCATTGACAAAGTGAACCGTTGCACCCGTGACCTTAACGCCGTAATCAAGTGCCGCACGGTGCACCCTCAGTCCGTAAAAGCCCTCGCCGCAGAAGGAGGGAATGAGTGACGGGTGAACATTGATTATTCTCTCGGGATAGTGCGAGACAAAATCCGCACTGAGTATGCTCATAAATCCTGCGAGCACAATCATATCAATTTTATTTTCTTCGAGTAATTTCAGTATTCTGTTTTCGAACTCCGCCTGATCGGCACATTCCTTTTTCAGCACAACCGCTGTCGGGATTCCTGCATTTTCCGCCCTTGTCAGTGCATATGCCGAGCTGTTGTTTGAAACAACGAGAGCTATCCTGCCCGAATTGATTATTCTGCTCTGCTGAGCGTCGATAAGTGCCTGAAGATTTGTTCCGCCGCCCGAAACAAGAACAGCTATTTTAGCCTTGTTTTTCATCTTTATGTACTCCTTTTAGTAAAGGTAAAACCATTGCGCCAAACGTGTTTCCTGCAACAACAAGAACCATAAAAAGAACTATTCTCGCACTGAAAATTCCCGAAACGCCGAAATAGTACATATCGGCGATCGAATGTTCAAAGCCGCAAAGAATGAACACGGGAACGCAGAAAAGAACACCGAGAGCGGTATTTTTCTCCTTGTAAATACTGACTGCAAGATACATCAGTATTCCACAGAAAAAGCCGCGGATAAATGTATGTAACGGATACTGCGCCAGCTTTGCCGAGCACATTTCCGCCACCTTTTCGCCAATATTCGGCAGAATTTCTCTTAGCATCATTCCGATAAGGAACGTCACGATCAAATTTCCGAAAAGACCGACCGCGAGATTAACAAAATCGGCTTTTTTGTGCTGTTCGACTATGTAGCCGATTTTCCCTGTGAAAAGGTAGTAGCTTTTATAGCAGATGCAGAGCAGTGCAACGGAAAAGAGCACAGCTCCGACCGTTTTGTTTTCACACGAGAGAAAAACCGTGCCACCGATCGTTATCAGGATTCCTGCGCAGAGACTTTCACGAAGTGTTTTCAGCATATCGTTATTTTATCCTCTGAATTTTCGATTTTTCCGATCACATAAGCGTCCTCGCCGTTTGCCTTGAGAATTTCAACAGCCTTGTCGGCGTCCTCTCGAGCAACGACTATGCTCATACCGACACCCATATTGAATGTGTTGAACATATCCCTTTCGGAGATGTTACCCTCCTTGGCGATCAGATCAAAAATCGGAAGCACCTTGACCGCCTTGCGGTCGATTACCGCACCGAGGCCGTTGGGAAT
>USJJ01000240.1 GCA_900554995.1 uncultured Ruminococcus sp.
GGATAATCTGGATCTGAAGCGGGCCCGGCGTATTCTGGATCAGGATCACTACGGACTGGAAAAGGTTAAGGAGAGAATTATTGAGGCGCTTGCCGTTCGTTCCCTTTCCGAGGGCAGCTACGGTCAGACCCTTTGCCTTGTAGGCCCTCCCGGTGTGGGTAAAACATCTGTTGCAAAGAGCGTTGCATCGGCAATGGGTCGCAGCTTTGCGAGAATATCCCTCGGCGGTACAAGCGATGAGGCGGAAATCCGAGGTCACAGAAAAACCTATATCGGCGCAATGCCCGGCAGGATTGTTAATGCGATTAAGCAGGCGGGAACTCAGAACCCGATCATTCTCCTTGATGAGATTGATAAGCTCGGCTCCGACTACAAGGGTGATCCTTCGTCGGCACTGCTTGAGGTTCTCGACGGCGAGCAGAACAGTACGTTCGTGGATCGCTATATCGAGATTGAATTTGACCTCAGTAAGGTTATGTTCATAACCACTGCAAATGACGTTTCGGCGATCCCGGCACCTCTGCTTGACAGAATGGAGGTAATCGAGCTCCCGGGCTATACGAACGAGGAAAAATTTAATATTGCCAAGAAGCACCTTATCCCGAAACAGGCTAAGCTCCACGGGCTGAACGGCAGAACATTTAAGATAAATGACAAGGCGCTTTATGCTCTGATCGACGGATACACCCGTGAGGCGGGCGTCAGAAAGCTGGAGCAGAAAATTGCCGCTCTTTGCAGAAAAGCGGCGGCAGAAATAGTCGGCGGCGAGGCAAAATCGCTAACCGTTAAGGAATCAAACCTTGAGAAGCTGCTCGGTCCGAAAAAGTTTATTCCGCTTTCGGTCGATAAGGAGGCGGAGATCGGCGTTGTCAACGGACTCGCATGGACAAGCGTCGGCGGCGAGATGCTTCAGGTTGAGGCGGCTGTTTTTGACGGCACGGGCAAGGTTGAGCTGACAGGATCGCTCGGCGACGTTATGAAGGAGTCGGCAATGGCGGCGGTCAGCTTCATCAGGAGCAAAGCCGACAAATACGGCGTTGGTCATAAATTCTATAAGGAAAAGGATATTCATATTCACGTTCCCGAGGGAGCGGTTCCGAAGGACGGACCGTCGGCAGGCGTGACGATGGCAACGGCTCTTCTTTCGGCGCTTACGGATACTCCCGTCAATCAATATGTTGCGATGACGGGCGAAATCTCACTTAGGGGCAGGGTGCTTCCGATCGGCGGACTTCGTGAAAAAACGATGGCGGCATACAGAATGGGAATCAAGACGGTTATAATTCCGCAGAAAAACGTTCCGGATCTTGCCGAGATCGACGAAAAGGTAAGGACGGCTCTTAATTTTGTTCCGGTAACGGAATTGGACGAGGTCTTTGAAATTGCACTGATCAAAAAAGAAAACGAAAGAAAAAGCATCGCCGCAGTGGCACAGAAAGAATCCGGTTACACGGCAATGCGAATCTGAGGATGTATAAATGAGATTTGATAAGGTAAAATATGAGGCATCATACGGAACGGCGCAGCAGCTCCCGAAAAGCGATCATATAGAAATCGCTTTTGCCGGCCGCTCAAATGTCGGTAAATCGTCGATGCTCAATAAGATTCTCAACAGAAAAAATCTTGCCAGAGTGAGCTCGGTTCCCGGCAAAACGGTTACGGTAAATTTCTTCGACTGCGACGGGATTAAGCTTGTCGACCTGCCGGGTTACGGCTACGCAAAGGTAAATTTCAATGAGAAAAAACGGTGGGCGGATCTGATGGAGGGCTACTTCACCTCGGAGAGAAATATCCGACTTGTCGTTCAGCTGACGGATATGCGCCATCCTGTCACAAAGGATGACCTTGATATGATGCGCTTTATGCAGTCGGCCGGATATGATTTTATAGTCGTGATGACGAAGAGTGACAAGCTCAACAAAACCGAGCGCAACAAGCGGCTTGAGGATATACACACCGAGCTTGCAGAGTTTGGCGACGTGAAAATCATCCCGTTCTCCGCCTCAAACGGAGAGGGAGCAGAAGAAATTCGCAAAGCAATTGAAGATGCGGTGAAATGAAAGACAGCGGTAGTGAGTAAAATCATTACCGCTGTCTTTTGCAATCTTCAGTTTATTATTTGTTTTTCTTCAGGTTTTTCGATTTATCCTCGGGGAGGGTTACGATGTAAGCGAGTTCCCAGAGGGCGATTCCGATGAAGAAAATCAGGCTCAGTGTTACGGCGTTGCTCAGCGAGAATGCGTCAACCGAGATTGCGCCTTTGAGCACGGATGCGCCGATTGAGCCCAAGAGATTGTTGCTCTCTCCGACGAATGCCTGAGCAAGAACATCGCCGACATCAATCGAACCGCTCATATACGGTGCAGCAAATCTTGCAAAAAATCTCAATGCCGCAAAACAGCAGATTGCTCCGCCTGCGCCGAGAGCTGAGATGGTCTTGTAAGCGTTTGTGAACAGCGCACAGCCCATGATTACAATTGCGATGATCATAGCAACGGCGAGCAGTACGCCTGCGGCAATCACCCAATTTTTGCCTGAGAGAAGTTCTGCCGGAATCTTTGAAAGATCAAATTTCATTCCGCCGAACGAGACGCCGCCGTCGGAAATATATTTGAAAATCTCTTTAATTGAAAATGTAAGCTCCATTGCGCTGTTTGCGGTTTCTTCTGCGATCTTTGAAAGTATCGTGTAAAGAGACGAGCTTTCGGAAATGGAGACTACCGCTCTGACGAGGTTGAGAAAATACATTATCGGGAAAATCGAGAGCGACAGAATAAAAACTACAATTCTGTTAAGAATTTT
>USJJ01000241.1 GCA_900554995.1 uncultured Ruminococcus sp.
AATGCGGAGGATATCGGCAACGGATATAAATGCAATGCCGCTTTTGACGGAATACACAATTCGGACGGCAATGCTCTGTCCCTGCTGACTGTTGCGCTGAGTGATTTTAAGTCGGTTTATCAGAACGGCATAACAAGCTCTCCGATAACCGCAGGACATACCGATGACACGAATCTGTATTTTTATACCGATTCCGATAAGAGCGTTTTGACCGCCTATATGAGCGATGAAAGCGTAAGATTTTTTGATTACAACAGCGACGGCTGTACGGAAAAGTACCCGTATCTCGATACGGACGACAGAGTTTCCGATTGCCTTGTAACGGCAGATTCGGATAAGCTCGCAGTCGCCGACGGATATAAAATTGAAAAAAAGGACGATGGTTTTTACCTCGTTCAGAATGATATTTACATTGACTCGTTCCTGCCCGTGACACGGGGTGATATGAACCATGACGGTGTGCTTGACGGCACAGATGCGGTTATAGCAGCGTGCGTTGACGGCGGAATGCTGTCGGATCGGCTTTCGGTTAAGCTGGCTGACGCAAATGGTGACGGAAAAGTAAATAATGAGGACATAGAAAAACTGAACCGGATGGGAATTTCCTCCGGTTCAGTTTTTTAAAAATCATTATCAAACGGGTTACTGCGCAGCTTGTTGATTGCGTCCATACCATCGGAAACATTTGTTGTTTCTCGGTCGGGCTCATTGGGATTGAGCATAGAATCGGGAATCGCATTGATATCGTTAAGGTCAATCAACTGAATTTCTCCCTCAATCGGGTTTTCTTTCAGCCTGTTTAATTCCTCCATACCCTCACCGACATCTGTGGTTTCACGCTCAACCTCGGTGTCCTCGTTCAGCGCATCAAGAATTGCCGGCTTGGACTTCGGAGCTTCCTCGGGCGTTTCGGTCAGAAATTCGTCTATTCCCTCGGAATTGTTTATGTCGATCGTTTCATTCGGTGTAAGATAATCGTTTATTTCCTTAATTTCTTCAGCAACATTACTGCTTTTAATTTTTCTTTTCGTCTTGATCGCAACAAAAATGAACGCAATAATCGATATCACAAAGGCGGCAATCGAAATACGACAGGGGAGAACAAGGTCACGGAAAATTTTTGCGATCACAAAGCAGGCAATTTCCGAAATTATCAGATATGCCAGCGCATAGATCTCACATCCGCCGCCCGTGCGTGTGGCACGTGTCTTTGAAGAGGACTTCACGCCTTTGAAATGAAACAGAAAGACCGCAAACGGCGGAAGAAAAATCCTTTTCTCAATTTTTCTGAGCTCAATATCATATGTGAAGCCAAAGATATAATACACAAGAAATACTGCAATATTGAAAAAGCTGAAAATAATGCAGTAGGATAAAATCATAGCAGTTGAATGATCCATATTGAAACTTCCTTTGAAGATTTGTAAATATTATATCACATCTCGGGAAAATGTTCAATGCCTTTAATCAACGCTTTTCTTAAACTCTCTTCCGATTTTATTGAGCTCACGCATTGCGCCGATATAACCGTCTCTTGTTACTCCGCTCGGCTTGTGAGCCCATTCTGTTGTCAGGACAAATTTATCAGCCATTTTTTCAAATTCGCTTTCTTTTACTTCAATATCGTCAAAGCAGACGGGAAGACCTATTGAATGGTTGAACTTCATAATCCGCTCAACCTCATCGGATTTTCCCTCAAACTGAAGCAGACAAAGAACTCCGAGCGATACAATTTCGCCGTGCAAATGACTGTGACCGTGTTCTGTAACGGTGGAACCGTAGTAAATACAATGCGCAAGGGTTGAGTTATAATAGTAGCCGTCAACCGTTGTCATCATATTGGACACAATGCCGGTTGAAACAATTATATCAAGAATTACCTGCTCCAGGGCGAAAGACGGAGTCTTTTCACGAATTGCATTCAATGCGTCGGCACCGTATTCAAGAAGAGGCTCGGTGCACACACGGCTGAGCTGCTTACCCATAAGCGGCGTGTGAGAAAGCACGTCGTCTTTCGACGAGAAAAGCGCCTCATATTCCTTGCTGAGCGCATCACCGATACCTGCCCAGAGAAGATGCTCGGGCGAGTCGGCAATGACGGTGGAATTGATAAAGCAGTGATTGGCGAGCTTCGGATAGTAGTAATCTCTGAAAGTTCCGTCGGTGTTGTAGATTACGGAAATGGCGGTTACCGGAGAACAGTTTGAGGCGACAGTCGGGAATGTAAACAGCGGCTTGTCAAGCTTATCAGCAACATATTTTCCTGTGTCACAGGCACGGCCTCCGCCCACCGCAAAGATCATATCAGCCTCTCGGACAACAGAATTTGAAATGAGTGCGTCGCCGTTTTCATATGTCGAATCGCCGCCGTATTCGATAAAATCGAGGATCTCAACGTCCGATCCGTCTATGCCGTCAAGCAGAGCCTGCTTCGCCTTTGACATGGCGGTTTTGCCTCCGATCACAGCGGCTGTTTTACCGAAATATCTTGTAACATACGGAATTTCCTTGTAACAGTCCGAACCGATGGAATAGCTCGGAAGGTAAAGACTGTAATTGACTCCGTTGACTGACATATAAAATCACACTGCCTTTCCGTTCACTTATCAAAAAGCCTTTCAACTCAAACGAGGAGAAAGACCTTTCTGCTTATTTTTAGTATAATTTTTACCCTTTTATTAAACGAATTTTAGCACCGTCGGATTTAATTGTCAAGTAGAAATAAACGGTTAAAAACAGCGGATATATTGTGCAGCTTTGTCCCGATTTTCGGCGGAAATAAACATAAATTCATATTTA
>USJJ01000242.1 GCA_900554995.1 uncultured Ruminococcus sp.
TATTACCCCATTACCAAAACAGCAACTAGCTGCCATGGTAAAACCTAAAGCCAATGCACCAATTTTTCTTCTTTTCTTCATTAATACCGCCTCCGAAACGTTATGAAAATATCGTACTATGAGAACGTTTAAAAGTCAATGAAAATCGGAAATAAAGCGTTGAATCTATAAAATTTTTATAAAAAGTATATAGATTTTTAACACGATATGTGATATTATGTATCTATATTTATAATTCGGAGGGCTGAATATGACGGTAAAGGAAATTATTGATATACTCGACGGACGGATAATCTACGGCGAAGACCTGCTTGACAGGGAGGTTTTTACCGCCTGCGGCAGCGATATGATGAGCGACGTGCTTGCCTTTGTAAAGGAGCAGGCTGTTCTTCTGACGGGTCTTGTCAATCCTCAGGTTGTCAGGACGGCTGAGATGATGGATATGAGCTGTATCGTCTTTGTGCGAGGCAAATCGCCGGATATGGGAATGATTGATCTTGCCGAGCAGAGGGACATTGTGCTTATAGGTACCGATCTTGAAATGTTCACCTCCTGCGGACGGCTTTATGCTCACGGGCTCAGGGGAGGCAGCGGAAAATAATGGACGAGGTAAAACTGCATTATGACGTCAGTGCCTATGACTTTACCAGAGCGGGTGAAGCATCGGGCAAGCTGAAGCGTTCTCTTAAAACCCTTGGCTTTTCCCCTGCGGTGACGCGCAATGTTGCAATTGCAGTGTACGAGGCGGAGATAAATATGGTAATTCACGCCGAGGGCGGTGTGATTGATGCAACCGTTACGCCCGAGTGCATTACCGTTGTGCTCGCCGATAAGGGACCGGGTATTCCCAATGTTGAGCTCGCAATGAAAGAGGGCTATTCAACCGCACCGGAAAATGTGCGCTCACTCGGATTCGGAGCCGGAATGGGTTTGCCGAACATAAAAAAATATACAGATGAAATGAAGATTGATACCGTGATAGGAGAGGGCACTACAATTACCCTCAAGGTGTATAATAAATAAATTAAGAGCAAGGAGAAGAGCATGAATACTGTTTTTCATTCGGTTAGCCTTGATAAGAGCAAATGCCTCGGATGTATGAACTGTATAAAGAGGTGCCCCACTCAGGCGATAAGAGTGCGCCACGGAAAGGCGACGATTATCTCCGAGAGGTGCATCGACTGCGGAGAATGTATTCGAATCTGTCCCCATCATGCCAAAACCGCAAAAAGCGATCCGATTGAGGATATTCAAAAATACAGATATAAAATTGCATTGCCTGCACCGTCCCTGTACGGTCAGTTTAACAATCTTGACGATATAAATTACATACTTTCGGCTCTTCTTGAACTGGGCTTTGACAAGGTGTTTGAGGTTGCCAAGGGTGCGGAGATAATATCCGATGCAACAAGGAAGCTGTTGAAAGACGGCGGGCTGAAAAAGCCCGTGATTTCCTCGGCGTGCCCTGCCGTTTGCCGATTGATAAGGATTTCATATCCCGATCTGATTGACAATCTGCTTGAGCTGAACACCCCGATGGATGAGTCGGCACGCCTTGCAAGACTTGAGGCAAAAGCCGAAACGGGGCTTGATGACAGTGACATCGGCGTTTTCTTCATCACGCCGTGTCCTGCCAAGATAACGGCGATAAAAAATCCGCTGTGCGCCGAAAAATCGGATGTCAGCGGTGCAATAGCGATCAGCGATATTTATCCGTTACTGCTCGGGAAAATGGAGCACCTCGGGGAGCTTAAAAATATTGATGAATCGGGCAGAATCGGAGTCGGCTGGGCTACGAGCGGCGGCGAGGCATCGGGTTCGCTGAGCCAAAAATACATTGCCGCCGACGGAGTGGAAAATGTAATTAAAATTCTTGAAGAAATCGAAGATGAAAAGCTCAATGATATTGAATTTATTGAACTGAACGCTTGCACAGGCGGATGCGTCGGCGGTTGTCTGACGGTTTCAAACACCTTTGTGGCAAAGACGAGACTTTCAATCCTTAAACAGTACAGACCCGTTTCGTGCAACCATATCGGAGAGGAAAATGTGCCCGATGAGATGATGTGGCAGGAGAGCCTTCAGCCCTATTCGGTGCTCAAGCTCGCCGATAACGTTACGGATGCAATGAAGCTGATGAATCAGGTCTCGGAAATGGTGAAGAATTTCCCGGGACTTGACTGCGGAACCTGCGGCGCACCGACCTGTAAGGCACTCGCTGAGGACATTGTCCGTGGATATGCGAATATTGACCACTGTGTGTTCAGACTTAAGGCGGAGATGAGCAGTACGACGCCGCTCAACGAGGACGAAATAGAGAGATTTATCCCTGTTCCGTTCCGTGAAATGATTGATGAGGAGAAGTTGAAATGGACATAAAAGAGCTGAAAGAAAAATTGGATCTTACACTGGTCTGCGGCGATGATCTTGAGCGCAAGATCACGGGCTGTTACTGCGGTGACCTTCTGAGCTGGGTTATGTCAAGGGCACGGGAGGGCGACGTATGGCTCACCGTTATGGGCAATGTCAACTCAATCGGTGTGGCGGTGCTTGCCGATGTTGCCTGCATTGTTTTGACGGAGAATGCCGCGTTTGATGATGACGCTCTGAAAAGAGCTGAACAGAACGGCGTAGTTGTCCTCAGAACACCGAAAAATACGTATCAGACCGCCGCTGAGATTTCAAGGCTGATATAATATGAAGCTGTATTACGATTTTCATCTCCACTCGTGCCTCTCACCGTGCGGAGATAACGATATGACGCCGTACAACCTAGTCAATATGGCGAAGAT
>USJJ01000243.1 GCA_900554995.1 uncultured Ruminococcus sp.
CTGCTGGATCTGATACTGCCATTTCAGCTAACATTTTTCTGTTGATTACAACATTAGCTTTCTTTAATCCGTTAATTAATTGGCTATATGTTAATCCATTCATTCTTGCTGCTGCATTTATTCTTGCTATCCATAATTTTCAAAGCTTTTTTTGTAAGCAATAAGAGTACCGAGAATAATGACAAAATCAATTGCAACCTGATAAAGTGTAATGTTCTCCATAAAGAGAGCGGCACTTATTCCGATAAAAAAGGTGCCGACAAAGGTAAATTTTTTGAATTTTGGCTCTCCGTCAAATATGCATTTTATAATGCATATGTAAGCAATTATGAGAAACGTCGGTACAACATAATTGGTAAACCCCGATGTCCAGACAACAGCTTGCCTGAAAATATATCTCGGCAAAGCAAAAAAACCTACCGCAGCAAAAAGAAAAACAGCGGTGCTTCGTTGCTTGACCGTTTTGAAGACAAGATAAAGAAGTCCTGTAATAACGCCGGACATCACGAATGCTTTGAGAAAATTCGACCTTGTCATAGCAATTACAAGAAGATTGCCGAGATATCTTCCGTTGTAGTCTCTGAAGTGATTATGCAAACGCTCTGTTCCAAGACTTCCGCCCCATGCCCAGTCATCACCGGTGTAAGGAAACATATAAGCAAGGACGAAAAAGAATACAAACATTGCAATGAAAATTAAGAGAAATCTTTTATCTGTTTTTTTCTGCTTTTCCATTTTTTACCCTCCTAAATCAGGATAATTTTATCACATTGTTTTGTTAAAGTCAATAAAACACAATTAAAAGTAAAATGATATAAGGCGCATTGACAAAAATATAGGTTGATTTTAGCCTGGTTATATGCTAAAATAAAAAACATAACGCTGTTAGGAGTTGGATAAATTGAAAAAAAAAATAAAATATGCTGAATTTCCGGACATGAATACGGTTAAAGACATAGTTATTTTCGGCGGCAAAAGGGGAGGAGACAAGCCGCAGTATACATTCTATAACTTTGACGGCGAGGTTGAGACAAAGACCTTTGCACAGGTTAACTACGATCTTACAGGTCTCGGTCAGTACCTTTATAAGCTGGGACTCAGAGGCAAAAAGGTTGCGATTCTCAGCGAAAACAGCTATTATTGGATTGCATGCTACTATTCGATTATTACCGGAAAGATTACCGCTATTCCGATGGATCCGAAGCTCCCCGATGACGATATAATCGACATTATGGTTCGCAGCGGATGCAATGCCATTTATTACAGTGACGACTTTAAGGACACTGTTGAAAAGATGAAAACCGCCGACGGCGTTGTAATTGAGCAGTATATCAGAATCGAAGATTTCTACTCGATGGTTGATGAGGGTCACAACGAGGTTAAAAACGGCGAAAAGAGCTATCTTGAGGATGAGGTTCTTCCGGACGATCTTGCTTTCCTCGTTTACACCTCCGGCACAACGGGCAAGAGCAAGGGCGTTATGCTTTCGCAGAATAACGTTGCATCCGACTGTGTCGCTTCCTGCCGTGTTATGACGGGCGGTCCTGCAATCGGATTTCTGCCGCTTCACCATGCGTTCTCGTGGGTCGGCGCACTGTTCTCGGGCAATCTTCTTACGGAGTGGGGCTTTATCTGCCGCAGCCTTAAGGATATACAGAAAGATATGAATACTTATCATCCGCAGAATTTCTCTGCTGTTCCTCTGGCGATTGAGACGATTTACAAGAAAATCTGGTTCACCGCAAGAAAGTCGGGCAGAGAGGAAATGCTCAAAAAAGGCCTTAAAATCAGTAACTTCCTCAGAAAACTCGGTATTGATAAGAGAAGGAAGATTTTCTCCGAGATTATCAACAACCTCGGAGGCAATCTTGAAATGATTGTTTGCGGCGGAGCATATCTTGATGAGAAGTATGAAAAGGGTATGGAGGACTTCGGAATCAAGATTATCAACGGCTACGGAATCACGGAGTGCTCTCCTGCCGTTACCTGCAACAGACTTGACGCATACAAAACGGGCAGCGTCGGAATACCGCTCCCGTGTAATGAAATTAAGATCAAGGATCCCGACGAGGACGGAGTCGGCGAAATCTGCGTGCACGGTTCAAATGTTATGATGGGCTACTACAACGAGCCCGAGGCAACGGCGGCAGTGTTCGACGGTGACTGGTTCCTGACAGGAGATTACGGATATATCGACGAGGACGGTTTTCTCTTCTTCCGTGGAAGAAAGAAGAATCTTATCATTCTTTCGAACGGCAAGAATGTTTCTCCCGAAGAAATTGAAGATAAGCTCTCGACGATAGAGTATGTCAAGGAGGTTGTCGTATATGAGGAGAACGGATATATAACCGCCGAATTTTTCCTTGATACGGTTGACACCCCGGACGCTAAGGACAGAATCAAGGCCGACGTCAACGAGATAAACAGAAGGATGCCGTCCTATAAGCAGGTCGCAAGGATAAAGACGAGAGATACCGAGTTCCCGAAAACCACTACTCTTAAAATCCTCAGAAATTACAAATAAAAATCAGGGGCTGTCGTTATGAAACACGACAACCCCTTTATTTATGGTATTTGCCTCCGCTGTTGATGCGGAAGGATCTGTATATTTGCTCGAGAAGCATTATTCTTGCAAGCTGGTGAGGAAAGGTCATTTCAGACATTGAAAGTTTGAAATCGGAGCGGCGTTTTACTTCGTCGGAGAGTCCGTAGGAGCTGCCGATGATGAAAACAATGTTGCTGTAACCGAGTACGCCGCAGTCTTCAATCTCCTT
>USJJ01000244.1 GCA_900554995.1 uncultured Ruminococcus sp.
AGGGAGGCAAGAATTTATCCGGCGGTCAGAAACAGCGTCTGACCATTGCCCGTGCTCTTGTCAGACAGCCGGAGATCCTGATTTTGGACGACAGCGCGTCTGCCCTCGACTATGCGACGGATGCGGCGCTTCGCCGTGCGATAAAGGTCGATACCGATAATATGACTGTTTTTATCGTCTCTCAGCGTTTTTCCACAATCAAAAATGCGGATATAATTGTTGTGCTTGATGACGGCAAGGTTTGCGGCATCGGTAAGCACGACGAACTTTTTGAAAACTGCGAGGAGTACAGAGAAATCTGCGAATCCCAGCTTTCGAGCAAGGAGGCGGTATAAATGAAAAACAATAAAAGTACATTCCGCCGTCTGCTGAAGCTGATTGAGAAATATAAATTTCTTGTTCTTTTTTCGCTCCTGCTTGCCGTTATTGTTGTTGCGACACAGCTCTATGCGCCGATTTTGTTCGGTAATGCGGTCGATCTTGCGCTCGGCAAAGGCAATGTCGACATCAAAGGCATTGTAACAATTCTTGTAAAGACGGGTATTGTGATCGGCATAACTGCGCTGGCTCAGTGGTTTATGAACGTCATCAACAACAGGATAACCTACCGTGTTGTCAAGGATTTGCGAGTTCAGGCTTTCCGTCATTTGCAGAATCTTGACATCGCATATATCGACTCACACGAGCACGGCGACATCGTCAGCCGAATAATTACGGATATAGACCAACTTTCCGACGGACTGCTGATGGGCTTTACTCAGTTCTTTACGGGAGTTATTACAATTCTCGGCACGCTGATCTTTATGTTCTCCGTTAATGTAAAGATCGCATTGATTGTCGTTTTACTTACTCCGCTTTCACTCTTTGTTGCGTCATTCATCGCAAAAAGAACTTATTCTATGTTCCAAAAGCAGTCGCAGACGAGGGGCGAGATCACATCGCATATAAACGAAATGGTCGGCAATCAGAAGCTCGTCAAGGCATTCAGCCGTGAAGAGGCGTCCGAAGAAAAATTTGATGAGATAAACGAGAGACTTACAAATTACAGCCTTAAGGCGTCATTTTTCTCGTCAATGGTCAACCCGTCGACCCGACTTATCAACGCCATTGTCTATGCAGGCGTAGGCACATTCGGAGCAATCTCGGCAATTGCAGGCAGACTTACCGTCGGCCAGTTAAGCTGTTTCCTCAGCTATGCAACGCAGTATACAAAGCCGTTTAACGAGATCTCGGGAGTTGTCACGGAGCTTCAAAATGCGCTTGCCTCGGCGGCAAGAGTTTTTGAACTTATCGACGAAAAAGAACAGATCCCCGACTGCTACGGTGCAAAGGAGCTTGAAAAAGCCGACGGGAGCGTCGAGTTTGAGAATGTTTGCTTCTCATACGATAAGAGCAAGCAGCTCATTAAAAACCTCAGTATCAGCGCAAAACCGGGTCAGCGTGTTGCGATTGTCGGTCCCACGGGCTGCGGCAAGAGCACACTTATCAACCTGCTTATGCGTTTCTACGATCCCGACAGCGGAATGATAAAGGTTGACGGTGAAAATTCACTCGATTTCAAAAGGAAGTCATTGCGTAAAAACTTTGGTATGGTGCTTCAGGAGACATGGCTGAAATCGGGCACAGTCAGGGAGAACATAGCCTACTCCAATCCCGACGCAACAGACGAAGAGATTATCGCCGCCGCAAAGCTGACCCATGCGCACAGCTTTATAAAGCGGTTGCCCGACGGCTATGATACTGTACTCGGCGAGAACGGCGGATCACTTTCGCAGGGACAGAAGCAGCTGCTTTGCATAACAAGAGTTCTGCTTAATCTTCCGCCGATGCTGATCCTCGACGAGGCAACATCGTCAATCGACAGCAACACGGAAATAAGGATTCAGAAAACCTTTGCAAAAATGATGAAGGGCAGAACCTGTTTCGTCGTTGCTCACCGACTTTCAACTATCAGGGAATCCGATATCATCCTTGTTATGAACAAGGGACAGATTATCGAACAGGGCACTCACGAACAGCTCCTCGAAAAGCACGGTTTCTACTATGATCTGTATAACAGCCAGTTCGCCGTGACAGAATAAAAATTAATGCCTCCTCTTGATTTCAATCAAGGGGAGGCAAATAAGTTTCTGTACTGAATTTCGTTTTCATAATTTCTTGCTTTCTTTCAGAAAATATGTGATGTGCTTGGTGTGCCGATTGAAGAGCTTTTTAAGTAGATTGTGAAGCGCAGTGTGACAGCATATTTTTTATTATTAAATAAATTTTCACGGCACGATGTAATCATCGTGCCGTGTCATTTGCGGATCACATTACCGCATATTCTGCTATGCGCTTGACGGATTCGCCGTCACAGGCGCCCATAAATTTTTCTCTGAAAGACGGAATGCGATCCGATCGGAAATCGCCGTTTCTGACCGCCTGAATAATCTCATCGTTATTGACAACTATTTTGCCGGGGACGAAGCTCTTGTAGTCGAAATAAAAGCTCCTGTCGTGCTCGTACTGCTCAAGGTCAAAGGCATAGAAAAGCATAGGCTTATTCAGCAAAGAATACTCGAAAATCAGCGACGAGTAGTCGGCAATAAGAATATCTGCGGCGCAGAGTGCTGTTTCAATTTTCAGACTCTTTGATCCGTCAAAAACAAAGTCTCCGTACTTTTCCTTTTCTTCGTCGGTCAGCAGGTCCTTCAGCATCCCTTCCATGACCTTGTTTGCGTCCATCAGGTTTTCGCAGATGATGATGTTGAGCGGGCGGTC
>USJJ01000245.1 GCA_900554995.1 uncultured Ruminococcus sp.
GAGCTTGCCAAGCGTGCCTTTGCAAATGAGCACAAGCGCCAACGGCTGAACAGGATCACGCATCCCGCAATCACCAAGCTCACGCTTGAAACAATTAAGAATAATTTCACTGCGGAGCATAAGGGAGTTGTTATTGATGCGGCGGCGATTTTCGACTGCGAATTGCCGAAATACTGCACGAAGATGATTGTTGTTACCGCCGACAGAGAGATACGTGCCGACCGCATTATGAAGCGTGACGGCATTGACCGTGACACGGCGATGCTCAGAATAAATGCACAGAAAAATGAGCAATATTATATAGAAAGGGCGGACATTGTTATCCGAAACAACGGAGGCAAAAGCCTTGCCGATCAACTGAGTGAATTATAAAACAATCGTCCTGCGCAAACTGTCGGTTCGGGCAAGGCGAAAAAGAATAAGTTAACCGAAAATCGGTCGAATTTTTAAGGAGGAACTCACAATGGCAGAAGAAAAGACAGAAGTTGAAGTTTTGTGCGAAAAATTGTTTATGAAAAAGAAGCATAGCGCAGACTTTGTTGGCGAAAAAGAGATCGAAAAGGCGATGGGCTTCGCCGAGGACTACAAAAAATTCCTCAACGATAACAAAACAGAGAGAGAAGTTGCAAAATTTGTTGTCGCAGAGGCGGAGAAAAAGGGCTTTGTTCCCTTTGATAAATTCAAAAAGTATGCACCCGGCGATAAGGTGTATTATCTCAACCGTAAAAAGGCGGTTGTTCTTGCCGTTATCGGAAAGAAAAGCGTCGGCGAGGGCGTGAGAATTGCGGCGGCTCACATTGATTCACCCCGACTTGATCTCAAGCCTAATCCGCTCTATGAGGCAAACGAAATTGCATTTTTCAAAACTCATTACTACGGCGGAATCAAAAAATATCAGTGGACAACAATTCCGATGTCACTCCACGGTATCGTCGTTCTTAAGAATGGCACGGAGGTTGAGGTCAGCGTAGGTGAAAAAGAGGGCGAACCTCAGTTCGTCATCTCCGATCTTCTTCCTCATCTTTCAAAGGAGCAGGATAAGAGAAATCTTGATGACGGAATCAAGGGTGAGGAGCTGAACATTATCGTCGGTTCACTTCCGTTCAAGGCGGATAAGGGCAGCGAGCTTGTAAAGCTCAACATTCTCAAGCTACTCAACGAAAAATACGGTATGGTTGAAGAGGATTTCCTCACAGCCGAGCTTGAAATGGTTCCTGCGGCAAAGGTTACGGATATCGGTTTTGACCGCAGCCTTATCGGCGGTTACGGCCACGACGACCGTGTTTGCGCTTATCCTGAGTTCAGAGCGATTCTTGACCTTGACGAAACACCGGATTACACTGCTATTGCCGTTCTTACCGATAAGGAGGAGACGGGCTCCGACGGAAATACGGGACTCAATTCGTCTTATCTTAAATATTTCATCGCCGATCTTGCAAGAGCGGAGGGACTTATGGTCTGGGACGTTCTTTCGAAGTCGAAGTGCCTTTCTGCGGACGTAAATGCAGCATATGATCCGACATTCTCAACTCCGTTTGAGGCTAAGAACTCGTCCTATCTCAACAGAGGTATCGTTGTTACCAAGTATACCGGTGCAAGAGGAAAGGGCGGCACGTCCGACGCAAGCGCAGAGTTTGTCGGCGAGGTAACAAGAATTTTCAACAATGCCGATGTTAATTGGCAGCTCGGCGAGCTCGGTGCGGTCGACGCAGGCGGCGGCGGAACGGTCGCAAAATATATTGCAAATCTCGACGTTGACGTTGTCGATGTAGGTGTTCCCGTTCTTTCGATGCACGCACCGTTTGAAATCATCTCAAAGCTCGATGTTTATATGGCAAACAAGGCGTTCTCGGCTTTCTTTAAGGCATGAGAGGATTTTAATCAGACGTCCTCAAGAGACAAATTTTTGCTAACTGTTCTTGCCTCCTCTTAATTAAGAGGAGGCGGCTCAAAGAGCCTGATTTGTTACGGAGGGCTGAAAAATCGCATCGACGGCATCACACTTCCGTCCAAATAAGCACACACAAGGAAAAACGGTGACGCTATGTCAAAAGAAAAAATCAAAAACCGAAATTTTGATGACGGCTTAAACGAACAGCCACCCGAATTTGATCCGATTACCGACGGTTACCGATCGCCGATATTGATGCGGATAATGCTGATTGTCATCAACATTGCGGCATTTTTATTCTGCCGATCATTTCTGCAAAGCTGGTACAGCATCCACGGATCAACGCCTGTCTGGATTCCGCTTGCCTTTCTGATTGTTCCCCTCGGCTCTCTTTTCTTTATCTATTACTATATGGGTAAAGTCGGCTATGAGAGGATAATGAAAACGATTTGCATTGCTTTTTGTGCGCTCGGTGTGGTTAATATTTTTCTGCCTGTTCATTCCTTTTCCGTCGGCAGTGACGGTTACTCAACCGATTTCAGCTATGTTACATCCGCCGGAACGGCGCTCGGCATCGATTTTCCGTCGGAGGGCAGCGCGACGACCGTTGACGGCAAGACCGCTGAAAAAGAAAACCATAACAGTCTCACCTTTTTAAAATCATTTATCAAAGGCGAACGTCTTTTCACCTGCACCGATGTTATATATTCCGACGAACAGGCGAAGATTTTTGAAAAATCAATCGCCGCAAGTCCCGTTTGGCTCAAAGAAATTCCCGATCGGCTCGGCGGGCTTGCATATTCCGCACTCGACAGCTCTGGATATGACTGTATATTGTTTTTTAATTGCAACACAAAAAAATTT
>USJJ01000246.1 GCA_900554995.1 uncultured Ruminococcus sp.
ATGTTATAATAAACGAATTTTTATCGGTCAAAAGCAAATGCTTTTTATGAAAAAACAACGGAAAAGATGTGCGTAATGATGCAAAAAAGAATAATTGCCGTTTTTACGGTATTCTGTCTGTCAATAGGCTGTCTGTGCCTGAGGCTGTATGTTTTAGGCTCATCGGGAACCGAGCTTGTGTCCTCGGATTCACACTACTCCTCTTTTACATTATACAACATACGTGGAGATATCACCGACTGCAACGGCAAAAAAATTGTCGGATCGCAATATGACAATTACGTTATCGCCAAGCCGTCGGTGCAGTCGCTTTCGGCTTTATCGGATATTCTCGACACCCGAACCTATCAGAGCGCACGTGAAAGAATGTCCAAGGGTGCGCCCGTTATGCTCAATATCGGCAAATCTGAGATTGAACCGAACGACAATCTTTTGTGTGTCCCCGTTTGCAAAAGATACAGTACAAATCAGCCTGCTCAGCACCTTGTCGGTTATCTTGACGAGCTGAACCGCGGAGTTGCCGGGATTGAAAAGGCGTTTGACGACATCCTCTGTTCCGACGGATTTGTCAAGGCAAGAGTACCGGTCGATGTATACGGTAAAGCAATCGGAGGCAGCGGTACCGAAATAATCTCAGATATGACAAGCGTAGGTTCCGTTCGTCTGACAATTGACCTTGACATTCAGTCTGCCGTTGAGGATGCGCTTGACACGGGCGGCATAAACGAAGGCTGTGCAATTGTTGTCGAGGTTAAAAGCGGAGCGGTGCGTGCTATGGCGTCCCGTCCCGTTTACACTGCGTCACGTATTTCCGACAGTCTGACCTCAGATTCATCGCCGTTTCTTAACCGCTGTCTTTCGGGGCTTGCCGTCGGTTCGATATTCAAGGTTGCCGTTGCCGCCGCCGCAATCGAAAACGGACTTGAAGATTTTCAATGCGAATGTAAGGGCTCGTGCAGAATCGGCAATGTAGCTTTCGGCTGCAGCAGTAATGCGGCGCACGGCAAGGTGGATTTGAAAAAGGCACTTGAAGTCTCCTGCAACACTTATTTTATTTCCCTCGGGCAAAGGCTCGGCGCAGAGCCGCTCCTTGAAACAGCTTCAATCCTCGGTTTCGGTCAAAAAAATGACTTTGCAGACGGCATAGCCGGCGAATCCGGAATACTTCCGCGCTCGGATGAGCTCGTAAATCCTGCGGCGCTTGCCAACTTCTCCTTTGGGCAAGGCTGCTTCACCGCAACACCCGTTCAGATTGCGCAGATGCTTTGCGCCGTTGCAGGGAACGGAAAATATTATTCACCGTATATCGTTGAATCGGCAACCGGCAGAGACGGGAAAGTGACGGAATACTCAAACAGATATCCGACCGTCGCAATGAGCGAAAGAACAAGCCGTCTGCTTTTGGAGATGCTCACCTCCGTTATTGAAAACGGCAACGCCTCCCCTGCCAAGCTGACCCGTTTCACCGCCGCAGGCAAAACAGCCACGGCGCAGACGGGAATCTACGGCAAGGACGGGATCGAACTGTGCAACACGTGGTTCGGAGGCTGTTTTCCTGCCGAAAATCCGAGATATGCCGTCGTCGTTATGAAACAGGGCGGTATTTCGGGATCATACGACTGTGCACCGATCTTCAAAGCAATAGCCGATAAAATATTTTTTACGGAATAATGCAATTTTTTTCAAAAAACTCTTGAAATAACCTTTTCATTGTGCTATACTTTTACGGCAAAACGCATGCAGGGTGTTTTATCCGCAGTGCATTTTTCATTTGAAATGTTCGGATATCAAGCCTTGCAGAGGCAAAACTAAGGAGGATTTATTATGCCGGTAGTATCAATGAAACAGTTACTTGAAGCAGGTGTTCACTTCGGACACCAGACAAGAAGATGGAATCCGAAAATGGCTCAGTACATTTTCACAGAGCGTAACGGAATCTACATCATCGACCTTCAGAAGACAGTCAAGAAGCTCGAGGAGGCTTATCTCTTCGTTCGTGACGTAGCCGCTGACGGAAGCGATGTTCTTTTCGTAGGCACAAAGAAGCAGGCTCAGGATTCCGTTAAGGAAGAAGCAATCCGTTGCGGTATGCCGTACGTTAACGCACGTTGGCTCGGCGGTATGCTTACGAACTTCAACACAATCAAGAGAAGAATCAAGAGACTTGAGCAGCTCAAGAAGATGGAAGCTGACGGAACATTCGATCTTCTCCCGAAGAAGGAAGTTATCAAGCTCAAGCTTGAAATCGAAAAGCTCGAGAAGTTTATGGGCGGTATCGTAAATATGAAGAAGCAGCCCGCAGCTATGTTCATCGTTGATCCCCGCAAGGAGAGAATCGCTGTTCAGGAAGCACATAAGCTCGGCATTCCCATCGTTGCAATCGTAGATACAAACTGCGATCCCGACGAGATCGACTACGTTATCCCCGGAAACGATGACGCTATCCGTGCTGTTCGCCTTATCGCAGGCGCTATGGCTGATGCAGTTATCGAGGGCCGTCAGGGTGAGCAGGAAGCTCCCGCTGAGGCAGCAGAGGAAACAGCTACAGAAGAAGCTGCGGAATAATTAAATACAAATATTACGGCGGAATCTTGAATTCCGCCTCACTTTTAAATCAGGAGGTATAATTATGAATTTTACAGCTAAAGACGTTCAGGCTCTGCGTGAAAAGACCGGAGCAGGTATGATGGACTGTAAGAAGGCTCTTACAGAAACCGACGGCGATATGGACAAGGCAGTTGACGTTCTTCGTG
>USJJ01000247.1 GCA_900554995.1 uncultured Ruminococcus sp.
AGCACGGTGATGTAATGAAGTCAAGAGTAGAACACAAAAAGTGTTAAATTAAATTATATACAGGGACAAAAAGAGCCGAATCCGACGGATCCGACTCCTTGGTTTTATTTACAGGGGCAGTGATTGGTTGCAACAATATCAATTCCGGTACCGCAGATGTTTTTAACGAGAACATCTCCGAGCTTAACCGGAGCCTTGACCTCAACCTTGGCGATAGCCTCCATGCAGTCCATAATCTTCTCTTTCGGAAGAGCTCCCTTTGACTTGCAGGGAACGACATTATGAACTCCGCCGCTTACCTTAACTGTTGTCGCAAGACTTCTGACGGGGTGAGTACATTCGGTTCTTGCATAGGCGTCACCACGCTTGCAGGTGTTGCCCTTTACCGAAATTACTTCGCCGTTGTCATTGAGATCAACGGTAATTCCGCAGCCCATAGGGCATGAAACGCAAATAATATTCTTCTGCATAAATCAACCCTCCACCGAAATTTCAATTACGCCGTCGTGTTCAAAACCCTTGAGAACGTCATTCTTTATAACAACGTTTTCCATCTCACCGGGAGCAAGTCTCGGCTTCTTGCGGCTGAGTATTTCTTCACCGTTATACTTAACGACAATCTTTGCATTTTTATAGGTCTGACCGACTCGGAAGAAGAGCTTAACGTCATTCTCGTTTTTAATATCCACTTTCTGCGGAACAATGTAGCGAACTCCGTTGACGCCCTTGGTCTTTACATATTCGTGACTGCTCGTTTTGCCGAGAACATATCTTGCCGCACCCTCGCCCGCTGTCTGACTTTCGAGTGTAACATAGTCAACAAGATCGTGGACATGAAGCACGTTGCCGCAGGCAAAAACACCCTTGTGAGAGGTTTCTCTGAACTCGTTTACGACCGCACCGTTTGTAACGGGATCAAGCTCGATGCCGACAGCTCTTGTAAGCTCGTTTTCCGGAATAAGACCGACCGAAAGCATGAGCGTGTCGCACTCAATGTACTGCTCCGTACCCTTGATCGGGCGGCGATTTTCGTCAACGTCGGCAATCGTAACACCCTCAACTCTGTCCTTGCCGTGAACCTCAATAACTGTACAGCTCAGGCGAAGAGGAATGTTGAAATCGTCAAGGCACTGAACAATATTTCTCGTAAGTCCGCTCGAATAAGGCATAAGCTCGCAGACAACCTTAACCTCTGCGCCCTCAAGAGTCATACGCCTTGCCATTATAAGACCGATATCGCCCGAACCGAGGATAACAACCTTTTTACCCGGCATATAACCGTCGATGTTAACATATTTCTGCGCCGTGCCTGCCGTCATAACGCCTGAAGCTCTTGTTCCTGCAATATTCAGCGCACCTCTCGGACGCTCACGGCAGCCCATTGCAAGGATTATCGCCTTTGCCTGAATCTCAAGCAGACCGTCCTCCTTGTTGACCGCATAAACAATGTTACCGTCCGTTATTTCAAGTGCCATTGTATCGGTTTTGTATTCAATTCCTTTTTCGTGTACAAGCTGAATGAATCTATCGGCATATTCGGGACCCGAAAGCTCCTCGCCGAAATAATGAAGTCCGAAGCCCGTATGTATGCACTGCTCAAGAATGCCGCCGAGGGTCTCGGCTCTTTCAAGCACAAGAATGCTGTCGACGCCGCATTCCCTTGCTTTGATTGCGGCTGCCATTCCGGCAGGACCTCCGCCGATTACAACTATATCATAATTAAGCATAATTCCCGCCTCACTTTGTTCTGTCATAAAGAATTTTCGACTCGCCGCCGAATTTTGTTATTTCATTGATTTCTACGCCAAGCTCACGGGCGAGCAGTTCGACTACCTTTGAACCGCAGAAACCGCCCTGACATCGACCCATGCCGGCTCTCGTTCTGCGCTTAACTCCGTCAACGTCTCTTGCACCTGCCGGAGCATGAATTGCGTCGAGGATTTCGCCCTCCGTTACCGTCTCACAGCGGCAGATGATTCTTCCGTATGCGGGGTTTTTCTTAACAAGCTCCCTGCGTTCTTCATTACTCATATTTCTAAAGCGAACCGGTGCCTCTCTCTCGGAAACAAAATCTGCTTTTTCCTGTGCACCGAGGCACTCGGCAACCGTCTGTCCGACATACTCCGCAATTGCGGGGGCGGCAGAAAGTCCGGGAGATTCAATACCTGCAACATTGAAGAAACGATCGTTCTTTTTGCTCGGCTCAATGATAAAATCGTCATTTGTGCTGTGCGCTCTCAGTCCTGCAAAAGATGTGATAACCGCTCTCGTTGAAACGGTAGGAACAGACTTCTGAGCAGCCTTGAGAACTTCGGCAAGCTCACTCGCCGTTGTTGAAACGTCTGTCTTATCCTCAATATCAAGTGCACTCGGACCGATGAGCAGGTTGCCATCAACCGTCGGGGTGACGAGGATACCCTTACCCATCTTGGACGGGCACTGGAATATCGTGTGCTTTGCAAGTGATCCGACCGACTTGTCGCAGAGCATATATTCGCCCTTTCTCGGGATAATTTTTATTGAATCGTCGCCTATAAGCGCTGCAATCTCGTCGCTGTAAACACCTGCGGCATTGATAATATACCTTGCATTGATTGTTTTCTCACCGTCGGCAAGGGTAAACACATTGCTGTCAAAATCAATTTTTTCAACAGTGTAGTTGCGTATAAATTCAACACCGTTTACTACGGCATTTTCCACGGCGGCAACCGTCAGCTCATAGGGACAGACAATGCCTGCCGTCGGCGCCCA
>USJJ01000248.1 GCA_900554995.1 uncultured Ruminococcus sp.
GTATCGTAGCGGTAGATGTCGCTGTCCGTACTGATAGCGTAGTCCCGGCCTGTCTTTTTGCGACAGGTGTACACGATATGACGGCTGTCGGGACTCCAGTTGAATTGTTCGCTGCCTCCGAACGGTAACATCGGGCATTCAAACGGTTCGCCGTTCAGGAGGTCGATGCCGTCACCCGTCCGTCCGTCAACAGCTCCGCAGTTAAAAAGGAATCCTGCTTGATTAGATAATAGCTCCGCGCATTATAACCGCAGACCTCTATAATTACCGTATTCTGTTCACGGTCGGCAAAAGGAGTCAAATCAATTTCATCTACACGGAAAAACCCTCGTCCGGCACGCGCCGGACCATAGCAGACAAATTTGCCGTTTACCGACATTTGATAAATGCCCGAGGTGGCAATTTTTGCGGTAACGGCTTTTCCTTTTCCCACTGCCGTTTTAAACTGAACCCTTAGGTTCATTTCTTTTTCCCTGCCCGTTATCCAGACAGGAACTGCTTTTTCAAAAAAAACGTTCATTTTTTTCTTGTATGATATAGTTAAGGCTACATCATACCCTTTCTAAATTATTTACGCTCACCTCAAAGACAAGCATATAAAAAGCCGAGGGAGCGCAGCGACTGAAGCTTTTTATATGCGGCGCACCGCGCCGTAGGGTCGGATTTGTGATATAATTATTCAGAACACCGTGGACTTTTTATTTGTTCTTGTCACATTGATGACTTTAGGGAGTGTATTGCCACGGATTTATTCTAAATGTTTATAGCTGGATAGAACGCTTTTGCGATTCTTTATGTCACGCAAGTTTACGCGGATATTTTCCGTTGGCTCGGTGCGGTGTATCCCATCTTTTCGGAGGTCCTTTGTATGATTTATGTCGGTATTGATGTAGCCAAAACCACACATTACGCAGCTGCCGCGGATTCGGACGGCGTTGTTCTCGTTGAACCCTTTGCTTTTGACAACGACGCGCCCGGATTTGCGAAGTTCATTTCAAAAATCGCTTCTTTTCCGAAAGAGCAATTGATCATCGGTCTTGAATCTACCGGTATCTATTCCGAAAACCTTATTTGTTTTCTTTTTGATTCCGGTTACAAGCTTGCTGTGATCAATCCTATTCAAACCGCTACTTTGCGTAAAACCAACATCAGAAAAACCAAAACCGATAAGGTTGATACTCTTTTGATTATTAAATCTCTTATGGTCAATTCTTATCGCTTATACACCGAGCAGGATACGCAATCATTAAAGCTGAAATCCCTCTGCCGTTTTCGTCAAAGCCTCAAAAAATCCAAGGCAAGACTCAAAATTCAGCTTTCGGGATATGTCAACCTGCTTTTCCCCGAATTGCTTTCTTTTTTTAAATCCGGCATTCACATTTCCACCTGCTATACGCTCTTGAAACGGTGTTCTTCACCCGCAGAGATAGCCGCCTTACGCTTAGATTCTTTAAGCAGGCTCCTCTCAAATGCGTCTCGCGGACGATTTTCAAGAAGTACGGCCGAAGCCTTAAAAAGTCTGGCTAAATCCTCCGTAGGAGTGAAGAACCCCTACATATCCATTCAAATAGCTCAAACCATTCAGCAAATTGAGCTATTGGAACAGCAAATTGATGAGATTGAAAATGTTATTAAAGATACTATTTGTGAGCTTGATTCCGTTATTATGTCCATTCCCGGAATCGGCGCTATTGACGGTGCGATGATTTTAGGTGAAATCGGAAATATTGACCGTTTCGCTTCACCTGCCAAGCTTTTGGCTTACGCAGGTCTTGACCCTACCGTTTGTCAGTCCGGCAAGTTTAAAGCACGTTCCACAAAGATGTCCAAACGCGGTTCTAAAATACTTCGTTTCGCTTTAATCAATTCCGCTTGGCAGCTCACTTTAAAAAACGATACCTTTTTCAATTATTACCAACTGAAACTTTCTCAAGGTCTCAGTCACTACGGTGCTTTAGGTCATGTCGCTCATAAACTTGTTCGCGTTATTTTCACCCTCCTAAAGCACAATGTTCTGTTCGATCCTACCCGTCTTGTTAAATCTTATTTTTCTCTTGACTTTTCATAGCTGGTCTCCTTTCAAAAATATTTTTAAAATTAGGTTGAATTTATCCTACTGATTGTGTATACTATAAGCGGGGGTGATATTTTTGAATATCAATACAAATAATCTTGTTTCCATTACAGAAGCAAATCAAAACTTTTCCAGAGTAGCAAGACTCGTAGATGAAAACGGTTCTGCCGTCATTTTGAAAAATAATGTTCCCCGTTATCTCATCGTCGAGTTCGGGCAGGCAGAAAAAGAACAGTTTGCCTCGGATGAAGATGTTATGTCGATATCCAAGCGATTGATTGCAAAGAATAAGCAGGCTTATGAGGTGCTTGCAAAATGAAGAAGCTGACCAAAGAACAGATTCTTATGCTCCATAATGAATTGATCCGAGAAACAGGCGGTTCTGGCGGTCTGCGCGACGAGGGCCTATTAGACTCGGCATTAAACGCACCGTTTCAGGGATTCGGGGATGTCGACAGCTTCCCATCTCTGCAACAAAAGGGCGCTCGCCTTGGCTACGGTCTGATTTGTAACCATGCTTTTGTCGACGGAAATAAGCGTATCGGCGCACACGCCATGCTTTTATTTTTATCACTGAACGGTATTGAACTCGAATATACGCAAAATGAACTGTCGGATATGATTCTTGATGTAGCTGCCGGCAATTTGCGTTTT
>USJJ01000249.1 GCA_900554995.1 uncultured Ruminococcus sp.
AAAAGACCAGCTCCAGCGATCTGGTTTGCACCATATGTAACGCCATCACCATATCCTCTTGCAAAGGCCGGAGCACTCTTTGTGGCAAAAAGTCCAACTGCAATTGTACCCCAGATACCATTCATCATATGAACAGCTACGGCACCAACTGGATCATCAACGTGAATCTTATTATCACAGAACCATACACCAAATACAACAAGCAAACCAGAAACAGCACCTATCACGATAGAACCAAATGCATCTACAACATCACAGCCGGCAGTTACAGCAACAAGTCCAGCTAAAGAAGCGTTCAGACACATGGAAACATCAGGCTTTCCGTACTTTACCCATGTAAAGATCATGCAGACAACAGTTGCGATAGATGGTGCAATTGTTGTGGTAACGAAAATGGATCCAAGCTCCTCAACGCTAGTTGCTGCGGCACCATTAAATCCATACCAGCCAAGCCACAGAATGAAAACACCAAGACAGCCAAGAGGAAGATTGTGACCAGGGAAGGCATTTACCTTTGTGATTTTGCCGTTTGAATATGCTTCTTTCAGCTCATCAGGTTCGCCCTCACCCATCTTGAGGTCGTTACCGGCAAGGAGCTCGTCCGAATGACGGCTGTGTACGCCCCAGTCGGTTGTCACCATTCCGTTAAATCCCCATTCACCTCTCAAAAGCTCCGTCAGAAGCTCATAATTTGTCGACGTGTGGATTCCGTTAACAAGGTTATATGACGACATAATCGTCCACGGGTCAGCCTCTTTAACACAGATTTCAAAGCCACGCAGATATATCTCCCTGAGCGCACGCTCGGAAACCCTTGAGTCACACTCAAATCGGTTTGACTCCCTGTTGTTGCAGCAAAAATGTTTAACCGATGCGGCAACCTTATTGGACTGGATTCCCCTTACATCAGCCGCACTGCATTTGCCCGCAAGCAGAGGATCCTCGGAGAAATATTCAAAATTACGTCCGCAGAGCGGATTGCGATGGATATTCATTGCAGGAGCAAGCCATACGCCGAGATTGTTCTCTCTCAGCTCGGCACCGCCTGCCGCACCTACCTCCTGAATAAGCTCGGTGTTCCACGTGCAGGCAAGGAGAGTTGCGCACGGCCAAGCCGTTGTCGGCGAGCCTGTTTTGGCATCAAGTCTCACACCCGCAGGACCGTCAGCCGTCGGCACGGGAGGAACACCAAGTCTCTTCAATCCGCCGAAAGCACCCGTATTGCACACGCCGGGCTGATTCTGGTGTCCGCCGACAAAGTCAATGAGTTCATCAACGGTAAACTGCCTTGCAAAATCGTCAAGGCTGATTTTTTCACCTACATCATCGAACATAACGGCCTCAGCGGGAGCCTTTGCGTCTGCAAGAGTATTTGATCCCGAATCATAGCTCGGCTCGCCCTGCGGAAGGCTCTCATAGCTTCCGTCGGAGAGAAGCCGCTTCTCAAGTGCAAAGGGTTTGAGAAGAGATTTAGACTGCTTTACAACTATATCTTCGTCTGCAACGAATTTATAGTCAAGCTCCACCGTGTTCCTTACGGAATTGCCGAGAAGAAATTTATATGTACCTTTTTCAATAACAAAAGCAGATTTTTTAACCTTGCCGAGATCGTCAAAACTCGCCATATCGTTGACATCAAAGCTGACGGCAACGGTCTGACTCTCACCCGGAGCAAGGAGTTTTGTTTTTGCGAACGCCGCAAGCTCCTTTGACGGCTTACCGAGCTTACCCCGGGGTGCACTGTAATAGAGCTGTACAACCTCTTTACCTGCAACATTACCTATATTTTTCACTGTTGTAACGACAATTATTTTACCGTCGCTCTCGCCGCAGAATGTTCCTCTCATTTCAAATTCGGTGTAGGAAAGACCGAATCCGAACGGATATCGCACCTTTTCAGCCGCACCGGGGATTGTTTCAAAATAGCGATAACCAACATAGATGTCGTCCTGATAATCAAGGTGATCATAGCCCGTTTGGAATATCTTTCCGTTCTCGTAATCGTCATAGGATTTCGGAATTGTGTCGCCGAGCTTACCCGACGGATTGACGTCGCCGCAGAGAATGTCGGCAACAGCCATTCCGCCCTCCATACC
The DNA here is from genome assembly GCA_900554995.1 of uncultured Ruminococcus sp. Lineage (GTDB taxonomy): Bacteria > Bacillota > Clostridia > Oscillospirales > Acutalibacteraceae > CAG-488. Next base: position 2,097 of record USJJ01000249.1, read on the forward strand.
TCCCTGCCATCCGAAGAGAATGCCCTGCACCTTATCATTTTCGGCAAAGTGCTCACAGTCAACGACTGCACCGGAATTGAGTACGACGATTGTTTTTTTGAATGCGGAGGAGACCCTGTCTATCAGGCTCTTTTCAATATTGGAAAGGTAATAATCATTTCCGATCGCACGGCGGTCAACTCCCTCGGCAGAAAAACGGCCAAGTGTAATTATCGCAGCGTCGGCATTCTTTGCCGCCTCGGCGATAAGCTCATCGGGAGCTTCCGCCTCAGCAACGTGCATACTTGCATATGTTGCATAAATTATATCGTCTTTTTCCTGACAAAAATCCATTGCATTGACCTTGTCCCAGATTTTTTCAATCTCGGGGCGTGTCGGAATTTTTTTGCTTTCCTCTTTCACATAGTTCTTATAATATTCAACCGTCGGCATATATACACTGACCTTGCCCTCCGCCTCCTTACAGGCGAAGCCGTCATAGATATTATGCGTATAGGCGCAGAAAACGTCGCCGCTTCCTCCGCCGCCCTTTATGTATTCGATAGTCGCCTTGCCGAAGAGTGCGACTCTTGTTCCGCGCGTGAGCGGCAGAGTGTGAAGCCTGTTTTTGAGCAGAACCATACCCTCGCCG
>USJJ01000250.1 GCA_900554995.1 uncultured Ruminococcus sp.
GACAAAAAGAACCCCAAGGTTCTGTTTCTTCCGACGGCAGGCTATGATGATATCAACGGGGACGAGGATATTCAGCGCAGCTTTGAAAAATACGGCTGTCAATATGATATTCTCTATCTCACGGATGAGAAAAGAACCGTCGATGATATTCGCTCAGTCATTCTCGATGCGGATATCGTCTATGTCGGCGGAGGTGACGTTCGCTTTATGATGGAGACGTGGAAAAAGACAGGGGCCGATAAAGCTCTTATTGAAGCATACAACAGCGGCAAAATCATGTCAGGCTACAGCGCAGGCGCAGTCTGCTGGTTCGATGTCGGCTATGACGACTGCGGCCCGGAGCACAGCTTTATGTTCTGCGACTGCCTCGGAATTCTCCCCTACTGCGCCTGTCCGCACTATGAATCGGACCACTGGCAGACCTTCAAAAAGGCTATTCTTGACCGACCCGAGCAGGGACTTGCGATTGAAAACGGCGCCGCATTGCTTTTCGTCGACGGCATGATAGGTACGGTCAGAGGCAATGACGGCGGCGAGGTATGGATTCTTGATAAAAATAATGAACTTTGCCTCAGCAAAATTGTTGATAAAATGAACAGAATCGGCTAATCGTCGGTTGACTTTGCAGTTAGTTTGTGCTAACATATATACGAAAAAAATAACGGAGGGTGAAACCATGAAAAAAGTATTATCAATCTTTTTAGCTGTTGTTATTCTCGTTTCGGGCGTTGTTTTTGCGTCTGCAAAGGGTAATGACAAACTTCAGTTCGACGAGAACGGACAGTTTAAGATTCTTGCTCTTGCCGATATTCAGTCCGGCTTCCCGGTCGGCGAAGCACTCAAGGCTTATATAACCGAAGCTATTGACGCCTCGGATCCCGACCTTGTTATGTTCCTCGGCGATAACATTATGAGCCCCGAGGACGGCACGGTTGAAAGCTACTGGAAGGGCTACGACGAGGTATTCCCGATTCTCGAAAGCAAGGGCGTCCCGTTCACTTTCGTATTCGGCAATCACGATGATGAGTCCGCTCCGACAGTAACAAAGGAAGAGATGCTCAAAAAGTATCAGTCCTATGACGGCTGCCTTGCTTATGATGCAGACCCGTCGCTCCACGGCTGTGCAACTCACAATCTTCCGATTCTCTCAAGTGACGGAAACAAGGTTGCTTTCAACCTTTGGATGTTCGACAGCGGAGATTATGTTTTCTACGAGAACGGCAAAAGAAGAGGCTATGACTGCGTTCGTGCAGACCAGATTGAATGGTACAAGGCAGAGAGTGCAAAGCTCAAGGCGGCCAACGGCGGCGAAGCTGTTCCGTCACTTGCATTCCAGCACATCATTCCGCAGGAAGCAGCTCAGGCTGTTATGTTCTCTCTTCCGTTCCAGCTCGGCAAGCTCACTAAGAACTTCACCGACGGAACATCCGCTACATATCTTCCGAACTACTTTGCGTTCAACGGAATCCTTTCCGAAGCTCCGTGCCCGTCACCCGATAATGAGGGTCAGTGGGATGCATTCGTAGAGACAGGCGACGTTAAGGCTTGCTTCTTCGGCCATGACCATGTCAACAACTTCAGCGTTGATGTTGACGGCGTTACGGCAGTCAGCGTTCCGGGTACAACCTTCAAGTCATACAGCAGCGTTACGGATCAGGGATCAATGGTAATTACTCTTGACGAAAAAGATCTTTCAACCTACAGCACAGAAATTCTTTACACAAGCGATCTTGCGGTTAAGGACGGTTCAAACATCCCGAATCAGGAGCACTCGGAGACTGTTGCAGGATACAGGTTCAGAATAGTACTTCGTCATCTTACTCACGGAATCCTTGCACTTTTGAGAGGAATCTATGCTTGGATCCCCTCACCTCTCGGCAAGTAATCTTGACTGAAAAGTAAATATTTAAGGCAACGAGATCAAAACGATTTCGTTGCCTTTTTTACTTATAATTATTTACCGATTCGTGACCGGATTGATATACAGCTTTCTTAATATCCGATTTTTGTTTTATTTATCCTTCGCATCATTATTCTTGGCAAATATCATAACAAGTCCTGCGATTCCGCTGATTATACCGACCAAAGAGAACGGAAAATCGGAAAAGCTGCTTAAATTGTTAATATCCGCACCGGCTACACAAAGAAGTATACCGAACAAAATCAAAGCGATTCCTTTTGCAATTTTATTATTCATAGCGTTTTCTCCCGAATTATAGAATCTTTTCAAGTCCCGATTTGACGGGCTTGGTTACATAGACCTGTTTAACGATTGATTTCAGGCTTTCTGCGGCACACTCGGCTTTCGACTCGTCGTCAAAAATTCCGTAAACCGTCGGGCCGCTTCCGCTCATGCAAGCCGCCAACGCCCCGTAGCGGTTGAGAACCGATTTTATCGGCACACGCTCGGGCACCTCGATAAGCTGCTCAAAAATATTTTTACAGCGGCGGCACATCTCATAAAGATCGCCCTGCGATGCGGCGTACAGCATTCCGCAGGTGTCGAGGTGACGTATATTCTGCGCCGTATCAAAAGCAGAGTAAGCCTCTTTTGTTGAGACTCCCCTCTCCGGCTTTGCAAGCACTATCCGGCAATCCGTCAAATCGGGCAGCGGAGAAAGAATCTCACCGATATTCTGTGCAACGCATGTGCCGCCCGTCAGGCAGAACGGAACATCCGCACCGACGCGTTTTGCAATATCATAAAGCTCGTCTCTGC
>USJJ01000251.1 GCA_900554995.1 uncultured Ruminococcus sp.
TCCTCGTCAAGCTGAATCTTGACGTCCTTCATATCCGCCTTAACCTTTTGAAGATTCTTGTCGAACTCGTCGTAGAACTCGTGAAGCATTGCGATATAGTCTTCCTTGCCCTCACCGACCTCGTCGAGCTTTGTCTCCATTCCGGCGGTAAACTTCGTATTGACAATCTTTGAGAATTTTTCCTTGAGCAGCTTTGTTATAGCCTCGCCCAGCTCTGTCGGATAGAGCTGCTTCTGCTGGCGCTTTACATATTCACGCTTAACTATCGTCGTGATGATTGTCGCATATGTGCTCGGTCTGCCGATTCCGTTTTCTTCAAGGGCTTTGATGAGCGATGCCTCCGTGTAACGTGCCGGCGGCTGAGTGAAATGCTGATTTCCCTTGAGCTCCTTGAGCTTGAGCTTGTCGCCCGTATTAATCTCCGGCAGCTTGCCCTCAGCCTCGGAATCCTCGTCGTCCGTGCTCTCCTCGTATAGAACCGTAAATCCGTCGAATTTTATACTGTATCCTGCGGCTGTAAAACGGCAGTATCCGTCCACGCCCTCCGTCACTGCGTCAATCTCCGCCTTAACGGTGTTCTGAATGCAGGTCGCCATCAGGCTTGCAACAAAGCGCTTCCAAATGAGCGTATAGAGCTTATACTGATCGGAGGTAAGGCTTCCTCTCACCTTATCGGGAGTGAGTGCCGGGTTGGTCGGGCGAATCGCCTCGTGACCGTCCTGAGCATTGCTTCTCGATTTAAAATATCTCGGCTTGTCGGGGAGATATTTGTCGCCGTAGGTCTCACGGATAAAGATGTTTGTTGCGGCTCTTGCCTCCTCCGAGATTCTCAGTGAGTCCGTTCTCATATATGTTATAAGACCCGTTGTGCCGATTCCAGCGATATCAACACCCTCGTAAAGCTCCTGAGCGGTTCGCATTGTACGCTGAGCCTGGAAGCCCATTCGGCGTGACGCCTCCTGCTGGAGTGTTGAGGTAATAAACGGCGGCGCGGGATTCTTCTTTCTTGTGCCTTTCTTGACGGAGGTAACGCTGTACCTTGCATTGTCAAGTCTTGCAAGATATGCATCCGCCTGCTCCTTATTCGTGATCTTAACCTTGCCTGTTTCGTCGCCGTAGAAGGATGCCGAAAAGCTCTTCCTGCTCGGGGCGGTAAACTTTGCGTCAAGAGTCCAATACTCCTCCGGGTTGAATGCTCTGATCTCGTTCTCACGGTCGACTATGAGCCTTACCGCAACGGACTGAACACGGCCTGCGGAAAGACCGCGGCGGATCTTCTGAGAGATGAACGGGCTGAGCTTGTAACCGACAAGGCGGTCAAGGATTCTTCTTGCCTGCTGAGCATTGACAAGATTCATATCAATCGAACGTGGATTTTTCATTCCGTTCTCTATGCCGGTTTTCGTGATTTCATTGAAAGTGATTCTGTTCGGCTCGTTCATATCGAGTCCGAGCAGTGTGGCAAGGTGCCACGAGATCGCCTCTCCCTCACGGTCGGGGTCGGTTGCGAGATAAACGCCGTCGGACTCGGCAACCATATTTTTAAGCTCTTTGACAAGCTTCTCCTTGCCCTTTATAACGGCATATTTCGGGGCAAAATCCTTCTTGACATCGACGCTCAGCTTTGCCGCCGGGAGGTCGCGGACGTGACCCATCGAGGCGGTTACATTGTAGCCGTCGCCGAGATATTTTTTAACTGTCTTAACCTTTGTGGGTGACTCCACTATTACCAATTTGGACATAAATGCATCATCCTATTTGAGTTATTATTTTATAATTTTTACCTGCAAGCGGTTCTATCACTCCGAGCAATTCAAGCTCCGTCATGGCGGACATAAATTCCACGGCACTGAGACCCGTTGAGAGTATCAGCTCATCCGCCTGCATTATTTCCTTGTTGAAAGCGTCGCAGACAAGTCTCGCCTTGTCGCTTATTTTTTGAGAGACGATCGGCTTTTCAAAGGTCTGTGCCTTTTTTGGAGCAGACTTTGACCTCTGCGCCTCCGTTTTCAGTGTTGTTTCGATCCTGTCGATATCGAGCAAATCGGGAAATCTCTCTGCATATTCCTCAAGCACGTCCATCGCATTGAACACAGGCTTTGCTCCGTCACGCAGGAGCTTGTTTGTGCCCATATTCATGCTCGATGTTATATCGCCCGGCACGGCAAAAATGTCCCTTCCCTGCTCGATAGCATGATTGACGGTTCTCAGCGATCCGCTTCTTTCGTTCGCTTCAATAACGACCGTTCCGTAAGAAAGTCCCGAAATTATTCGGTTTCTGAACGGAAAATTTCTGCCGAGAGCCGGGGTGTACGGCGGATATTCCGTAATCAATGCGCCGTGACCCGCAATCTCACGCCTGAGAGGTTCGTTCTCGGGCAAATAGTTCGCACCGAATCCGCAGCCGAGCACCGCAACGGTATTTGCACCTGCGTCGAATGCACCGTCATGGGCGGCACTGTCAATACCTCTCGCCGCACCGCTGACTATCAGCGCACCCGACCTGCTCAGCGAAGCCGAAAGTGCCCTTGCGATTCTCAATCCGATATCGCTTGCCTCTCTTGCTCCGACGATCGCAATTGAAATCTTGTTTTTCAAACAGTCTAAATTTCCACGCACATAAAGCACCAGCGGTAAATTAGGCAGTTTGAAAAGCATAGACGGATAATCCCTGTCGTCGGGAGTGACGATTTTGATCTTATATTTCTCACACT
>USJJ01000252.1 GCA_900554995.1 uncultured Ruminococcus sp.
GAGTGTCATATTCCCTGATCATCATTGCCGTGATGTTTTTTATGAACACGGCGGCATTGCCGATACTCATGGCGTTCATCTGCGGAGTTGCCGTTTATGAACTCAACCATGTTGCAAAGGTAAAACTCCCGCTTGCAATTCCGTCAATTGTTGTCGGAGCATATATTCCGATTGAGATCAGATATCATTTTCTTGAAAAAATCCACGTTACCGTATTTGCCGCTCTTGCGGTTTACATTATCGCTATGCTCATAATGATGGTCAAGTGGCACGGCGAGGTCAAGTTTGAGCAGGTCGCAATTTCCGTTCTTTGCTCAATCGCTGTTCCCGAATCGCTCGGCTGCTGGATCAGAATCAACGATCTTCAGTTTGCCGACGCAAGATACACTCAGGCGAACACGGTCTATCTTATCCTGTTTACTGTTTTCTGTTCATGGCTCACCGATATGTTTGCTTATTTCACCGGTGTGTTCTTCGGCAAGCATAAGATGACCCCCGTTGTCAGCCCGAAAAAGACGTGGGAGGGCGCAATCGGCGGCGTAGTTCTTACAGCGGCGTTGAATGTCGGCTTATACTTTGTCTTTGTGAAAAAATTCTTCCCTGACGGACACTTCTTCCTCTGGGACTGGTGGGCAGTCATTCCAATTTCGCTTGCCCTTTCTGTGATCAGCATCTTCGGCGATCTCTCCGCTTCGGTTATCAAAAGGAACTATGGTGTCAAAGACTACGGTAAGCTGATACCCGGTCATGGCGGAATTATGGACAGATTTGACAGCACATTGTTTGTTTTCCCGATTATGTACGGAATATTGAGCATAATCGAGACATTTTAAAAGTAAAATTTAGGGTGATACTATGAGTAAAACCGTTACCGTTCTCGGCTCTACCGGTTCAATCGGAACTCAGGCTCTTGAGGTTATTGAAATGCAGGGCTATGAGGTCACGGCGCTGACCGCAGGAGTCAACACGGATATAATTGAAAAACAGATCAGAAAATTTAAGCCGAAATACGCCGCAATGGCGGATGAAAAGGCGGCGGAAGAGCTGAAAATTAAGGTTGCGGATACCGATACGGTAGTGCTTTCGGGCGTTAAGGGTATCTGTGAGTGCGCATCACTCGGGGCGGATTATGTTCTCAACAGCATAGTCGGTATGGCAGGACTTGAGCCGACAATAGCAGCAATTAACGCAGGCAGTGAGCTTGCCCTTGCAAACAAGGAAACGCTTGTTGCGGGCGGTGAGCTTGTAATGAGATCTGCTGCCGAAAAAAAGGTTAAGATATATCCTATTGACAGCGAACATTCAGCGATCTTTCAATGCCTGCAGGGTAACGACCCGAAACAGCTCCACAAAATAATTCTTACTGCATCAGGTGGTCCGTTCTTTGGAAAAACAAAAGACGAACTGAGAAATGTCACAGTTGAACAGGCTTTGAATCACCCCAATTGGAGCATGGGCAGCAAAATAACCATTGATTCCGCAACACTTATGAATAAGGGACTTGAATTTATAGAGGCAAAGTGGCTTTTTGATGTTAAGCCTGAAAATATTGAAATTGTCGTGAACCGTGAAAGCGTACTTCATTCGGCGGTAGAGTTTGACGATTATTCTGTTATAGGTCAGCTTGGAACGCCTGATATGAAGATACCTATCCAGTATGCAATTTTGTATCCGCAGCGTGTTGAATGTGATGTAAAGCCATTATCCTTAACAGATTACGGAACATTGTCATTCTATAAGCCTGATTATGATACCTTTGAGTGTCTTGCGTCATGTATTAAGGCAATAAAAAAGGGTGGAGCGTATCCGTGCATTGCCAACAGTGTAAATGAAGAAGCGGTTGCACTTTTCTTGAACAGAAAGATACCGTTCCTGAAAATCGGTGAGCTTGTAAGTGAAGCTGTTGAAAAGTTTGAGCCTATGAGTGTTAATTCCTATGAAGATATTGTAAAGGCTGATAAGGCTGCAAGAGAATTTGTTCTTGGGAGAGTATAGTTGAATGAATACATTTTGGTCGATATTAATTGCAATTGTGATCTTTTGTGTGATCGTACTTGTTCATGAATTCGGACATTATTTTGTCGCAAAGCTATGCGGAATAAGAGTCGATGAATTTTCAATAGGCATGGGACCTGTCATATATAAAAAAATGGGTAAAGAAACTCTCTTTACAGTCAGAGCACTTCCGATAGGCGGTGCTTGTATGATGGGTGAAGATGTTGATGAGGAACGTTCCGATTCGTTCAGAAAAAAGCCTGTACCTCAGAAAATGGCTGTAATCGTTGCAGGGGCTTTTATGAACATTGTTCTTGGCTTTGTAATTGCAGTCGCTGCACTGATAATCAGCGGAAAAGCCGTAACATCGACTATTGTTTATTTTTCGGACGATGCAGTAAGCACACAATATGGACTTCAGCTGAATGATACCATTGTAAAAATAAACGGTACAAGAATATTTACTGCCAAAGACATAACGTATCAGCTTAGCAGCGATGATGACGGTATTGTTGATTTTGTAGTCAAGCGTGACGGAAAAAAGGTAGAACTTAATGGCGTACACTTTGCAATGGCTTACAATGAAGAAACCGGCACACAGACCTTGACTTATGATTTTAAGGTAGCTGCCGAAAAGGTCACTTTTGCAAATATTATTCCGTATGCATTCAAAAACTGTATTTACTATGGGAGAATAGTGCTTATG
>USJJ01000253.1 GCA_900554995.1 uncultured Ruminococcus sp.
CGACAGCGCCCGGCTGAACCCGACGCTGGTGGAGATCGAGGATTTCGGCACGCCCGAGGAGCACATCACTCCGTCCGACCGTGACTGGGAGGCTTGTATGACGTTCAACGGTATAAGCTGGGGCTATGTCGATTCCGATCAGGCGCTCCCTTACAGCTACACGCCGCAGAGAATAGTCAATATGCTCCAAACCTGCTGCGAATACGGCGGAAATCTTCTGCTCAATGTCGGCCCGAAACCCGACGGCTCGATTCCTTATGAGGTTATAGATCCGCTTCACAAGGTGGGCGAGTGGCTCAAGGTAAACGGCGAGGCGGTTTACGGCATTCTCAACAAGGGCGAGGGCAACAAATTCCAGCTCAACGGCGTCGGAAGAGGCACATCAAAGGGCACAACAATTTATATGTGGAACAAGATCTGGGCACCTTACAAGGGCAAAATGATTCTTGCCGGACTTCAGGACGAGCCGAAAAAGATTTCTTTTATGGACGGCACTCCGATTAAATTTGAGAAGAGGGGCGACAGGATTATTATATATGATATGCCCGATAAGAATCCCGATCCGATCATTAACTATCCGCTTATAAAGCTGGAATTTGATAAGGTGCCGGGTTACCGATTTGCATCATATTTTCCGCAGCTAAACGGCGGAAGAGACGACAGAGAGATCGTAAGAATAGATAATTTGTGGTAATTGTATATCGGCTTTTCCGAGCAGCGAAAAGCCGAATTTTTACGTTAGCGGAGGCAGAAATGAATATTACGCACGTTGAACATCCTTTTGAACCGGTGTGGAACCGGGAGAGTGAAATACTGATCCTCGGGAGCTTCCCGTCGGTAAAAAGCCGTGAGGAGAAGTTCTTTTACGGGCATCCGAGGAACAGATTCTGGACGGTACTTTCCAAATTGATCGGCATTGACACACCTAAGACAATCGAAGAGAAAAAAGATATGCTTTTAAGCAATCATATTGCGCTCTGGGATGTCATTGGCTCCTGCGATATCTGCGGCTCGGCGGACAGCTCGATAAGAAATGCCGTGCCGAACGATATCGGGTATATAATAGGAAACAGCAAAATCAGCAGGGTTTTCACAAACGGTGCAACGGCGGACAGGCTTTACAAGAAGTATATTTTTCCCGCAACGGGAATAGAAGCGGTGCGTTTGCCGTCCACCAGTCCTGCCAACGCCGCAAAAAGCGTTGACGAACTTGTGAAAGAATGGGCAATTACGGTTGACAGTTTATAGCTCGGTGTGATAAAATTTATTAGATAAAGTTTTTTGTTGTATTCATTTGAAAGGTTATGGTTACAGGTGAGTTTTAAAAATATTGTTGATATGCACGCGCACACGATTCATTCCTTTGACGGTCACTATTCCGTTGACGAGATGATCGAAAGCTCGATTGAAAAGGGCATAAAAACCGTTGCGTTCACGGATCACGTTGAAATGGATCTGTTCCGTCAGAATCATTTTGACAAGACCGCCGACGAATCCTTTGCCGATATTTTGAGGGCCAAGGAGCAGTATAAGGACAGAATTGAGGTTTGCGTGGGCGTTGAGATGGGCGAGCCGACATATGACCTTGCCGAGAGTGAGGCTCTCATTGCCTCCAAGGATTACGATATTGTAATCGGTTCGATCCATAACCTGAGAAAAACTCCCGATTTCTGTGAGCTGGATTATAACAAGGACAATGTTTTTCCTCTCCTTGATGACTATTTCCGTGAGATGAAATTGCTTGCCGAGTGGGGCAAGTTTGATACATATGCTCACCTTACATATCCGCTGCGCTACATTGTCGGCGAGCACCATATTGACGTCGATATGACAAGATATCAAAAGGATATTGATGAAATATTCACATTGCTTATTGAAAAGGACAAGCCTCTTGAAATCAATACCTCGGGTCTCAGACAGCCTATCGGCAGAACCCTGCCGGATGAGAGCTATGTCCGCCGCTTTAAGGAGCTGGGCGGAAAGTATGTGACCGTCGGCTCCGATTCGCATTTTGTTGAGCATATGGGAGCGGGTATTGAACAGGGTATGCTTCTTGCAAAGAACTGCGGCTTTGACAGCGTGCTGATTTTCAGACACAGACAGCCGGTTGAAATTCCGATCGAATAAGGAGGTTCCGCAGATGGAGAACGATTCCTTCAGCGAGGGCATAGAGCTCGGCGGATTGAGGACGAAAAACGAGATAAAAATTCTTATCGGCTATCTTCTCGGTCGCCTCGATACTCCGCTTACAAGAGAACAGCTTGACGAGGTTATCTGCGGCGAGGAGCTTGCAAATTACTTTGAAATGAGTCAGGCACTCAGCGAGCTTGCCGATAACGGCAATGTTATTATCAAGGACAACGACCTTGTAATCACCGATAAGGGCAAGAAAAACTCCGAGACATTGGAGCACGATATTCCCTTTACGGTGAGAGAACAGGCTTTCAACGCCGCCGTCAGGCTTCAGACGAGACTCAGACGTGAGCGTGAAAACAGGATTAGTATTGACAGAGTGGAAAAGGGCTGTAATGTAACCCTTTCTGTGGTCGATGCGGATGATGAAATAATGAGCGTAAAGCTCTTTGTTGCGGATTACGATCAGGCTCTGGCGGTCAAGGAAAGATTTCTTGAGGATCCCGTCAAGGTTTATTCAAATATCGTCGCCTTACTTTTGGCGTAACGTAAA